>JAOZLT010000181.1 GCA_029934675.1 Candidatus Altimarinota bacterium
TCACGAAATCCTGCTCGATGAAGGTGTTGATGAACAGGAAATCATTCATGTTCTCGCGCACCTGGAAGATGTAGTCCCGGCCCGTGCCCGTGTCCTTGTCGAACCGGCGGCGTTTGTCCGCGTCGAGCATCGCCAGAAATTCCTGGCTGTAGCGCCCCTTGTCGGCCGCTTCCTCGATGAAATAGAACAGGCGCATGCCCAGGGCGTAGGGGTTCAATCCGACCCGCGGCATGGCGGTTACCGCCGCGTTGACCCGCGCGAAATCCACCTCGTGACCGCCTATGCGATCGTCGCGCATGAAGAGCGTTTCGTGCCAGTAGCTGGCCCAGCCCTCGTTCATGATCTTGGTGCGGATCTGGGGCTGGAAGTACAGCGAGGTCTTGCGGACGATGTGCAAAACCGTCTTCATCCACAGGTTTTCCTCGCGATTCAGGAATTCGGAATGGTCCAGCAGGTACTGCATCAGGTCGCGCCTGTTTACCGGCCCGTGGCCGGTTCTCTTCTCGAACAGGGCTTCAAATTCGGGGTGTTTTCGGTGGACCTTCTTGAAGAACTCGTCCTCTCCGTCGCCACCGTGTTTTTTGACGGCCTTGTTGTAGCGTTCGATTTCCTTCACGTAGTCGTTCACGCGCACGTGTTTCTCGTCCTGGAGGAACACGTCGAAGTAGTAGTCCAACCGTTTCGAACGGCCGTCGGAATCGGGGCGGTGCAGTTCGGATAACTGCCCGTGAAAGTCCACCATGTTGTCGATGGAACGCGCAAACTCGATGACGTAATCCACCCAGCGGCCCTTTTCGCTGCGCAGTTGGGCGATGGCGCGTTTGTCGGCCAGGGCCTGGCCGGCGAAATCGTCGTCCCAAGTGTGCCTGTAGTACAGGTTGTTCTGGAAGAAGTCGATATGACCGAGAACGTGGTAGAAGATCATCACGTTCAGCCAGTCGGGATTGTTGTCGTTGTAGAAGCTGATGGCCGGCCGCGTGTTGATCACGGTCTCGAAGGGGTTGTTGGGATACAACTCGTAACGGCCCTTGCCCTGCAGCACCTCGACATCGTGCACCCAGTAGTCGTACATGGTGGGGATCATGATCTTCGGCGACAGCTCGAGCATGTCGCGGTTGGTCACCACGTACTCGAGGGATTCGTCGTCGAAGCGCAGGCCGGCGTCGCGGGCGCGCTCCTTGCAGCCCTCCATGATGGCTTTGGTGTGTTGGTCGATCAACTGCATGGCCGCTTCGCCCCTATTCGCTGATCAGTTTCTTGATGCCTTCGATGATGCGCGGTTCTTCCGCGCTTTCGGACATGACATCCAACCGGATGAGGTCCTTCTTCTTCTCCAGGAAACCCGACGCCTTCAAATATTTCTCCACCTCGGACTCGCCGGGCGTGCCGTAGGAGTTTTCCGCGATGGTCACGCCGATGCGGTTGGCGTACTCCATCATCTTTTCGATTTCGGGCAGTGATTCCTTGCCCTCGGAATCCCAGTCGTCACCATCGGTACCATGGAAGACGTAGATGTTGTAGTCCTTGGCCAGGCTCTCCTTGGCCACGATCTCGTTCACCAGCCGGAAGGAAGAGGCGACCTTGGTGCCGCCGGCCACCCGGCTGTTGTAGTAGGTATAGAAATCCGGGACTTCCTTGGCCTCGGTGTCGTGCAGGATGAAGCGCGATTCGACCTGCCCGGCGTACTGGTACAGGATCCAGCTGTAGATCATCACGTGCTGGCTGACGACGACCTCGGTGGGCTTGCCGCTCATCGAGCCGGAGTAGTCGCGGAGGAAGAAGATCATGGCCTGCGATTCGAAGTCCTTTTCCCGGGAAAGGATCCGGTAGACCATGTCCCGGGGGGCGACCAGCAGGTCGCTGGTGTCGATCGGTTCACTGGGATCGATCCGCCCCAGAGCGATGTTGGTTTCGACGATCTGCCGCAGGGTGGCTTTCTTGTCCAGCAACTGGCCGAAGCCACGGTTCCGGTCGGTCAGGTCGTAGGTGTAACGGGTCAATGACCGCTTCTTGCCCTTGTTCTTCAGGTTGGGCAGGGAGAACTGTTCGGTGAGGATTTTGCCCAGGTCGTAGGCGTTCGATTCGATCTCGTGGGGCCCGCTTTCACCCTGGCCGGGTCCGGCGCCGTCGCCTTCATCCTGCTGGGGGCGTACGGGCTGCTCGCCGATGACCTCGCCCTCTTCGCCATCGCCGCTGCCGCCGGCCCCGCCGCCGCCTTCGGCCTCTTCCTTGAATTTTGAATCGTGGACGAACTTTTCTTCCACGGTGGTCGGCACCACGACGACCTTGTCTTGACCGCCCTTGCCGGGTTTGACAAGTTTGCCGATGCGGATCTTACGGGGGAAACCGTCCTTTTCGCGCTTGCTGTCGCGCTCCATCAGGTCGTCGAGCGAACCGATCCGCGCCGTGTAGCTGCCGCGGGGTGTGCTCATGGCCTGCACGAAAGTCAGGTCGCCGTAGCGGTAGATGTTGTTGAACACCCGTTCGATGATATCGATGCCGGGGGTGAAGTCCGGTTCGGGTGGGGCCTCGGGCAGTGAATGGACACCGCCGGTTTCCAGTTCACGGCGCAGGATGGCTTCCCGCCCGGGTGGAAATCCGGCGGCCCTGAGTTGCTCCAGGAGTGCCTTTACCTTTTGGTCCATCGGTCTAGTTTTCGTCTTCCTGGGTGCAGAAGTACTCGATGGTCTTCTGCGCGCAGGTCCGGCAATAACCCAGCTTGTTCAGCATGGTGTCGATCATCCGGTCGTACAGTTTCTGGTTCTCCTCGTTGGTGCGGTTGGCCAGGGCGCCGATCAGACTGCCTGCGCCGGCGATGTCGCTTTTGAGGCGCACGTCGGTCACGGCCTTGACCAGTTCGAGGTTGTCCATGAAGTCGTAGTTCGGGTCCAGGCCGATCTTCTGCCCGTAGATCTTGCGGATCGCCGTGCGGAAAGTTTCGCGCTGCTCTTCGGTCTTGAGCTGCAGCCGTTCCTCGATGCTCTTGATGAACCGCTCGTCCACCTTCAGGGCCCTCAGTTCACCCGACTGGGGATCCTTGTACTTCCACATCTTGTCCGGCCCCAACTGCTCGGCGTCGATGCCGATGATCATGTTCACGTAGTTCATCACGTCCTTGCGGATGGCCTGGGGCTCGTCCATGTAGGCGTTGAACATCTCGGTCATGATGCGTTCGCGGTACAGGCCGCGCGCGGTTTTCAGATCCTCGAGATACTTGGCGCGGTCGTTGTTGTCGTTAACGTAGTCCAGGATGACGCGCTCGACGGTGCCGAACACGTCGTAGGCGAACATGCAGCAGCCTTCGTTGGTCTCGCTGCTTTCGACCATCAGCTGGATGGCCCGGCCCAGGTTGCGCTGGCCCAGCCCCTTCTGTCCGAAGCGGTTGGTGATGTCGGTGTCCTGGCTGAGGTCGGCAATCACCTCGGCGAGCGCCTTGATGCTCTTTTCGCCCGCCACTTCGCCGGCCGCAAGCTTCATGGTCTCGATGGACGTCAGTTTTTCGCTGCGGGGCAGGCGCGACAGGACCACCGCCACGCTGGCCGCGTAGTTCAGGTTCGGATCCTGGTGCAGCACCTCGCGGGTCAGCGTGGTCTTGGCTTCGCTGCCGATGGCGTACTGCGTGAGCTGCTCCTGAAGCAGGTAGTTGGTGTTGTGCGAGATGTAGCTGATCCGGCAACGGTCGACTATGGGCGCCTCTTCCTTTTCGGCCAGGAAGCGGTTGAATTCGCTGTTGTTGCTGG
>JAOZLT010000182.1 GCA_029934675.1 Candidatus Altimarinota bacterium
AACAGGCTTTCATTCAAAAAGTTAATCCTTCATTTAATAATTTAATAAACTATAAGTTAAATGTATTCTTGAGGTTTTTCTCAGATTATGCTACCAATCCGGGGAAATCAATTATACAATCGATGTGGGTACTGCTAATTTTTACTTTTTTGTATATGTTATCGTTTTCACGATGGGATGGTATGAATTTTAAATACTACATAAGACAATTTAACCTGTTTTCGGATTATATCACTTCAGATAATTCAATAGCTGATGTTATTGCAAAGGAAGAACACGTGTTGGATAATGACTTTAAAGATGTAAGTACATTTATAGAAGAATATAGAAAAGGAGGTAAAAAAGTACCTAGAATCCTAAGATTATTTGGTGATCCACTTATTTTTTTAGGGAAGTTTAGATATAAGGTAATACCAAACCTCATTAACTTTTTTAATTTTCAACCAAAAAAATGGAGTGATTTTAAAAAAGTACACGAAAAAATGTGGAGGGGATTTGTTATAGTTCTGATCTCAGTAGTCTTTTTGGGTTATGTGCTGATTGTCAAGTTTTTAAATTCGCTTATAATGAGTATTAACAGTTTCGTTGTTATTGGTTTTGGATCTTTACCCGAAGCAGACGAGCGTATTGCCATGTATCTTTCTATTATTGAGGGCGTTATTGGTTGGTTTTTGCTTATGATATTTACAATTACTTTATTGAGTCAGGTGTTGCAGAGTGCGTAGTTTTTTTGAATTCAGGGTTTGGTTAATAAATAAACAATATGACATTGATAAGTTATCTTGCTTTTACTGAGGGGTATCATTTTGCACTACTCTTTTTGTGGCTTGTAATGTTATCTATTGGAATTAAATATTTTTATTTTCTTGAATCTCATTTTAAGCCAAAGAATGGTTTTGTTGCAGGGGTGAGTTATGGAAAAAAAATCCTGCTTTTATCTTTTGCCATTGGATTATTTATGTTTTTGTTTGGGATGTTTAAACCATATCAAGAAGATATAAACTATGATTATGTTGAATATATATTTTATGGCATATTTATCGTGATATTAGTTTTAAATGCATTTATCTCAATTAGAAATTACTTTTCAGTAAGTGGCATTGTCAGAGTGGTGACTATGTCAGCTTTGATGTTACTTTATTTTTATTCGGGAATGCTTGGCGGACTTATGGTGGTCGCGATATTTGTTCTATTTATAATTATTTATGCACTTATCAGATTGAAAAAAACACTTACAATACGATGATAAACTTTTTAATTTCAATAGTCATTATTGCTGCGTCTGTATTTTTATTGGTGGTAAGTGCCAGATATGGTTTAATGGGCACAGGAAGATTGGATAGCTACTTTTCACAAAAGAATAGTTCCAACTATTCTGGATTTCAGTGGTATTACCGGATTCCATTTTCATTTGGTGTTATTCCTGAATACTACTATGCCATAGTACTTGGTCATGATAACTATTTTAACAGAAACTGGTGGGCTCTTAAAACAGCCTCATTTATTTCGGTATTGGTTTTTATTGCGGGGTTAAAAAGCCGTTTGGCAGTGTCAGATTACTTTTCGTTTAGCTTTTTGCAAGACAAAGGTATTGTTGGCTTTTTTACATCCGGTAATTTCGTTAACTTCATGAATATTATTGTAGTACTTTATGTGGTATTGTTTATTCTAATTTGTATCGAAAGTATCAGGATGCATGGCATTTATGCTCCAATTAGAATTATTATTTACAGTTTGTTAAGTGTGGTTATGGCTAATCTTACAATTATTACACTATCCATAATTGTATTTATTGCTATTGTTTATATTGTGATAAAAGTAATTTGGTTTCTTTTCTTTTCATCTAAAAAGAATAAAGATAAAGATGATGAAGAAACCACAGGAAGCATTTTAGGCAATGGCATGAGGGAGTTTAAAACCGAATTATACCAATGGGAGCAAGAAGAAAAGGACACTCTAAAATCAACTTACAAACCAGAAAGTAAAACCAAGCCAAGAAGAAGGCCGAAGATTACAAGAAAAAGGCGGAATAAAGTAAAAACCGACGATGAAATCCCGCGCTTGTATCCTGATTGAAAATACTTGTTAAAGCAACTAATACATTAATAAATACTTGTAGATTAGCGATTATAAAAACCAAAAAAATTAATCTTATGAAAAAAGTACTTTTTACCCTAATGTTTCTTTTATCAGTCTTTGCATTTTTGAATTTATCAACTGCTTTGGCAGCAATTGAAATACCAGACAATGTTCAGCAAATTATTAATAAGTCTTGTTACGATTGCCACAATTCTTCATCTTCAAATAAAAAGGCAATAAAGGAATTTAATTTCGATAAACTGAATTTCCTAAAAAAGCAACAAGCAATTGTGGAATGGGACAAGGTTACAGCATCAATAATTGATGGCGAAATGCCCCCAAAGAAGTTTAATAAAAAACATCCTGACAAACGATTGACAATGACAGATAAGCAGGTTTTGACAAACTGGATTAAAACTTTAAGTGAGGAGGTCAAGATTAGCCTATCATCTCAGTTAGAAAAACTTACAAATCAAATAATAAGCAGTCTTGATCAGAACAAAAAGAATAAAATTGCCATTATGGAATTTGTGAATATGCAGGGCAAAGTGAGCAATTTGGGGAAATATATTTCTGAAGAACTAACTACACGTTTGTACCTTACAGGAAAATTTGAAGTTATCGAAAGGCAATTGCTCGATAAAATTATTGAAGAACAAAAAATATCGATGAGCGGAATGATTGACGAGAGTTCGGCTGTTGAACTGGGAAGGGTTCTAGGTGTGGATGCCATTGCTTCGGGAACAATTACCGATTTGGGCACAAGCGTAAAAGTAAATGCCCGCCTTATATCGGCTGAGTCGGGCAAATTATTTTCGGTGGCTTCTGTCGAAATCCCCAAAAACGACAAAGTAAAAATACTACTTTCGCAAAGCGTAGCAACAACCGCAGTTGCAGGAGCAACAGCATCAGGCAGCGGTGCAGCAGAAAAAACTGTAAAACCTGCTGGAACAAATCCTGTTGTGACGAAGAATGGTTTTAGGTTTGAATTGTTAAATACGAGTGTCGATGGAGAAAGAATTATTTTCAAAATAAAACTTAGCAATCCGGGCGATAATGACAAAACATTTCACCTTTTTGGAAATATTCCTGAGTACGCTATTGCTTTTGATGATTTAGGTAGAGAATATTACCTATTGGGTGCTAAATTTGCAAACAAATCGCTTGGAGGATGGTTTCATGAAACAGGAAAACGAATGGTTGCAGGGACTTCGATGATAATGGAACTATCTTTTGAGGATGAAGGGGTTAATCCGCAAAATGCAACAAGAATAACACTATTGCAACTTTGGTTTTATGAAACACAAATTGGCACAAGACATAAAGTGCAATTCCGTAATATCCCACTAAATAATAATTAAAAGCAATTGAATCAGGCATATATCAATATAGAGAAACTTGAAAAAAAGGTAAGGCAAGGAACTTCCAAATATGATTTCAAGGCACGTTTAGATATTGAAAAGATTGAAATATTTGAAAAAGCCTATGGCATTGTTTTACCTGAATCTTACAAGCGGTTTTTGGAGAGGTTTAACGGTGGGATGATTACAAGATACAAATGGACATCTTATGTGGATATGTCTGAATTTGAGTCAGAACATCCAACCAGAGACAGTTATTTGATATATGGATATGATGAGCTTGTTGA
>JAOZLT010000183.1 GCA_029934675.1 Candidatus Altimarinota bacterium
ATATAGCTAAGATTTATGGGTGAATTATTTATTCAAGGAAAAAAACTCCTGACCCGTTAAGATTAGGAAAAGGATGCATAAAAAAGATATCTTGATTTGCTCATCACCATTTCCTTTGATAAACTTTCCTTCGGATTAAAACTAACTAATCAAATTAATGGCTAATAAATCAAAAAAAGATGAGGGAAAAAAAGATGACCTTCAAAAAAAGGTAGAAGAAGCTCAGCAAAAAGATAAAGAAATACAAGAAGCTGAAAAATCCATCTCTACTGAAACCGAAGAACTTAAATCTCAACTTGCTCGTTGTATGGCTGACATGCAAAATTTTAAAAGACGCGTAGAGGAAGATAAATCAAAGTGGATTAAATTCGCTAACTATGAATTACTTAAAGAGCTTCTCCCCATAGTCGATAACTTTGATCGTGGATGCCGGCAGTTACCAGATAAACTCAAGGATGACGGATGGGCAAAGGGGGTTGTAAATACTCATGATGATTTGATGAAAGCGTTGGAAAAAA
This sequence comes from Candidatus Altimarinota bacterium, assembly GCA_029934675.1. Taxonomy (GTDB): domain Bacteria; phylum Patescibacteriota; class Gracilibacteria; order UM-FILTER-43-11; family UM-FILTER-43-11; genus JAJDCE01. The sequence goes on from JAOZLT010000183.1 coordinate 519, forward strand.
TTGGAGTTAAACGTATTGAAACCGTAGGCAAACCTCTCAATCCAAATGTCCATGAGGCAGTAATGCAGGGAGATGGTGAAAAAGACATAATTACTGAAGAACTTGAACCTGGATATACTTATCATGAACAGACACTAAAAGCAGCTAAAGTCAAAGTCGGCTCAGGAGCCTCCTAGTTAATAGTTATAAATTAATAGTTCAAAGTTCCAACTCATAATTCTTAACCATTAGCTCTTAATTAAATTATCAAATTTGTGTTGACATTTTTTTTTAGCACTCTATAATGTAGAGTGCTAATTGGCACTCTACGAAATAACGAAGTATCATATAGCACATTACTTGGTTACGTAGTAGTATCGTTTAAAATTTAATACTTTATTATGGGAAAAATTATAGGAATAGATTTAGGAACAACTAACTCATGTATGGCTGTAATGGAAGGTGGTGAGCCAGTTGTAATATCAAACTCAGAGGGTAATCGTACCACTCCATCTGTTGTAGCGGAAAAAGATGGTGAAAGATTAACAGGAATCGTTGCTAAACGCCAAGCTGTTACCAATCCTAAAAACACAATCTTTTCTGCTAAAAGATTTATCGGTCATAAGCTTAATGAGGTTGAAAAAGAAATTAAGCATATGCCATTTGAAACCAAATCCGGGAAAAATGAGGAAGTGGAAATTAAGATGGCTGATAAATGGTACCGTCCGGCTGAAATTTCAGCTAGGATTTTACAAAAACTTAAAGCAGATGCGGAAGCTTATCTTGGGCAACCAGTAACAGAAGCTGTGATTACAGTACCCGCTTATTTTAATGATGCTCAAAGACAGGCTACCAAAGATGCAGGTAAAATTGCTGGCTTCGATGTAAGGCGCATTATCAATGAACCCACAGCCGCATCACTTGCTTATGGTTTAGACAAAAAAGATAAGAATATGAAAGTTGCCGTGTTTGACCTTGGCGGTGGCACATTCGATATCAGTATTTTGGAGTTAGGTGATGGTGTATTTGAAGTTATCTCTACAAACGGCGATACACATTTGGGAGGAGATGATTTTGACCAGCGCATTATTACATGGTTAGTTGATGAATTTAAAAAATCTGATGGAGTTGATTTAAGTAAAGATCAAATGGCTTTGCAGAGGCTTAAAGAAGGCGCTGAAAAAGCTAAAATCGAGCTTAGTTCTGCTCAAGAAACTGATATTAACTTACCTTTCATCACAGCTGATGCAAGCGGGCCAAAACACTTAAATCTTAAACTTTCACGTTCTAAATTAGAGGAACTGATTAGCGACCTTTTGGATAAAACTGAAAGTCCATGTAAAAAGGCTTTGAAAGACGCAAAACTGGACGCAAAGGATATCGACGAAGTAATTATGGTGGGTGGAATGACACGTATGCCATCTGTTACTAAAATTGCAAAGAAGATATTCGGTAAAGAGCCTCATAAAGGAGTTAATCCAGATGAAGTTGTTGCACTTGGTGCTGCAATTCAGGGTGGAGTTTTAATGGGAGAGGCAGGGGTTAAAGATTTACTACTTTTGGATGTTACCCCTCTATCTTTGAGTATTGAGACATTAGGTGGTGTTGCTACTCCAGTAATTGAGAGAAATACCACAATTCCAACATCTAAATCTCAAGTATTTTCGACTGCTGCGGACAATCAACCATCTGTTGATGTACATATAATACAGGGTGAACGTGAAATGGCTGCAGACAATAAATCTCTAGGTCAATTTATCCTCGACGGTATTCCGCCAGCTCCACGCGGAGTACCACAAGTAGAAGTTACTTTTGATATCGATGCTAATGGGATACTAAATGTAACCGCTAAAGATAAAGGTACCGGTAAAGAACAGAAAATCACTATCCAAGGTGCAGGCGGTTTAAGTGAAGAGGAGATTGAGAAGATGAAAAAGGATGCTGAAGCTCATGCTGATGAAGACAAGAAGAAGAAAGATACTGTAGAAACCCGCAACAAAGCTGATCAAACAGTATTCCAATTAGAGAAGATGATGAGAGAGAATGATGAGAAGATATCTGATGAGCTGAAGAAACCTGTTAACGAAAAAATCGGTGCTTTGAAAGAATTAATAAAAGACGAAAATGCTGATACCGAAGCTATTAAAAAAGCTACTGAGGAACTTGAACAAGAGGCTCAAAAGATAGGCTCTGAAATCTATAAACAGGCTGGTGCACAGGAGAGTGCGGATGATGGAGTAAAAGTTACGGATAATAATGAGGATAAAAACTCAAAGTCCAAAATTCAAGACTCAAAGGAGGATGTTGAGGAGGGAGAGGTTGTGCCAGACTCCGAGGAGAAAGAGGAGAATAAGAAGGATTCAGAATCGTCCGATAAGGAGAATGAGAAGTAATTTCTGATTTCAGATTTCCCACGCCTACTGCGGGGCAGGCTGATTTCTGATTCGATATCATAAATTAAAAACAAACAGTGAGGCATGGGTAACCATGGCTTGCTGTTTATGGTAGTTGGGATGATGATTAGTTGTAGTTATACTATAACCCACTAATTCAACTCTATAATCTTATGAAAAATTATTTAAAAAATAGGCCACTAAAGGAAGTTTTTTCGTTAAACCTGCAAAATTCTTTGAGAAACAAAGCTATAAAAAAGATTAAATCAAAATTATTACCAGACAATCATATTATAAAAATTATCCTAATCGGATCGTCAGTAAAAGGTGAATTCGGTGAATATGCGCCCCCTGGTTTTAGAGGAAGCTTTTTTTCTGATTTTGATTTTATCGTTTTTGTTAAAGATAAATATATTATACCTAGCTGGCTGATAAGAGAACCTGATGGTAGACCTTTTTCGGACAATAAGCTGAATCTTGCTTACCGAAATAGGAACTTTATCGATAATAAATATGATACTGAAATTTTTTTTATAAAAGAAAATAATATGAATAATCCCAAGATTCAAGAGCTAGGTGAAAAAGCTGGTATACCGATGACAAAAGAAACCCAACATGAGAATATTGTGGTTTATTCAGTTAGTCAGTAAAGGGATGGCTTTCGTTATACACCTTATAACTAACCATTATTATAAGAAGTCCATTCATTAAGCTTCTTTCACCCTTTCTACCTCTCAGTCATTCTCGACCACAATCGGAAATCTGGTAATTAAGTGTACGGTTTTTATAGACCTCCGATGAGGCCTGCCTTTGCCGGTAGGCAG
>JAOZLT010000184.1 GCA_029934675.1 Candidatus Altimarinota bacterium
ATAAAACTTGGGACAATCCAAAATCTTTTGCAGATGCCCCAAGCATCTTGCGATACTTAAACGAAGCTGCTGATGAATATCAAATTAGAAATAAAATCTCATATCAAACCAAAGTAGTATCGGCAAATTTTGATTCAGAAAACTCTACATGGGAACTCACAGTAACCAAGAACGGAGAAGAATTGAAGTTAACTTGTAATTACCTATTTGTTTGTACTGGATATTACAATTATAAAAATGGTTACACTCCAGATTTCCCTGGAGTTGAAAATTTCAAAGGAGACATAATTCACCCACAACATTGGCCAGAAAACTTAGACTATAAGAACAAAAAAGTTGTTGTAATTGGAAGTGGAGCAACTGCAGTGACTATTGTTCCTGAGATGGCAAATGACACCGCTGAAATTACCATGTTGCAAAGATCTCCAACTTATGTAGGAGCTTTTCCAAACAAAGATAAAGTTGCCAATTTTTTAAAAGCTATTCTGCCTAAAAAGATGGCGCATAGAATAATTCGTTTTAAAAACGTGTTGGTTCAAATGGTCTTTTTTAATGCTTGCAGAGCATGGCCAAACAAAATGAAACAATTACTAATTAAAGGTGCTCAAAAGCAGTTAGGTGATTTTCCTGCAAGACCACATTTTGAACCCAACTATAAACCTTGGGATCAACGTTTTTGTGTTGCTCCTGATGGAGATTTGTTTACAACGTTAAAAGAAGGAAGAGCAAATATCGTTACAGATCATATTGAAACTTTTACAGAAAAAGGGATTCAAACGAAATCTGGAAAACAACTTGAAGCTGATATCATAATATCAGCTACTGGACTCAAACTTTTAGCTTTTGGTGGGGCAAAGATTTCTATTGACAACAAAAAATTTGACATTTCTAAAAGTTTAACCTATAGAGGATTGATGCTAAGTGATTTACCCAATTGTATATTTTTTGCTGGTTACACTAATGCTTCTTGGACTTTAAAAAGTGACTTGACCAGCGAATATGCTGCAAGATTGTTAAAACATATGGATAAAAAAGAGTATTCATCTTTTGTTCCCAAAGTATTGGATGATGATATGGAAACAATTCCGTTATTGAATTTAAATTCAGGTTACATATATAGATCTGAACATGAGTTCCCAAGACAGGGAGAGAAAATACCTTGGCGTCTCTATCAAAATTATTTTAGAGATTTTAAAACTTTAAGAATTAATAAAATAGTAGATAAACAGTTGATCTTTAAATAATGCGCTTTTTAACTTTTAGCTTACTTTTTTGTTTTTTTACTACTAATGCTCAAATGGAAAAACATCAATGGAAAGAAAGAGTACTTTTGATTATTTCTAAAAGTGATGACAACTCTAGTGCATACAAACAATGGAAAAGTTTACTTAAAAATCAAAAAGAAATTGATGACCGAAAGTTAATCATCTATCAAATTTTTCCAAGATATTTTAGAACTTCTAAAGATTCATTTTTTCAAAAGAATACAGAATTTTACACTCATTTTCAAAAAGAAAAACTAGATTTCCAAGTAATTTTAATTGGTTTGGATGGAGGTAAAAAACTTCGTCAATCTAAATTTATATCGACCAAAAAAATCTTTACAATTATAGATGGTATGCCTATGAGGAAAGCTGAAATTCGAAAAAACTAATTAATTCTCCAAGGCGGATTCTTTCTATTCTCTCCTGCACTATAAATGATTAATTGATTACCATCAGGATCTTTTAATCTAGCTTCTCGCCACAACCAAGGTTGATCTGTGGGCAATAAATCGAATAGCAATTCTTTGTCTTGCAATTCTTGTACAGTTTTATCTAAATTTTCATTTTGAAAATACACTGAAATCCCTCCTCCGGTTGGAAGTTCTTCTACCCAATGAAGTGATAAAGTTGCGTCGCCATCAGGTAATTCAAAACGAACATATCTAGGTCTTGCATCCACAATTAGATGCAAGCCTAGTTTTTGATAAAATTCTGTTCCTTTTTCAACGTCTTTTGAAGGAAGTGTAACTTGATTTAAAATCATATACTTAATTGTTCTTTTTTGAGAATTCTCATTAATAATATCAGACATAAAACCCCTAAAGCTGAAACTGTAGTGATTAAAACCCATGTACTATCATACCCAATTTTGTCAATCAATTGCATTCCTGAATTATGTCCAAAAATATGCGCTGCAGAAAATGAAATGCTATAAAAAGCCATGTATTCTCCTTGTCTTCCTCTTTTAGCTCTTTCTATTACAAAAGAATTTGAAAACGGAAAAGCAATCATTTCTCCAAATGTCATTAACAACATCCCGATAATTAAGATTCCAATCCAAGAAGTTATGAGCAATACACCAAAACTCAATCCTGTCATTAACAAACCTATCAATATCAGAAGTTCTTTAGAATATTTTGAATCTTCTAACCATTTGATAAGCGGCATCTCAAAAACAAAAATTAAAAATCCATTCATACCTAACAGCAAACCAATATCAAATTCTGTTAATGAATGTTCATCTCTGTAATACAAAGGCATTGTTGAGAAATATTGTAAAAACACAAAACCGAAAATGAACATAGCTACAAAGAAAATCCAAAATGGAATATCACTTTTAATTGGTTTAGGATTCTCTACTTTTTGTTCATCTAAAACTCTAGCCTTTTTAGGATGTAAAACATTTATCAGTAGAAACGTAGCTAATAAACAAGTAATTCCATCTACCCAAAATAGTCCTTTGTAACTAAGTGTTGTAATAATTAAACCTCCTATTGCAGGTCCTGCTGAAAAACCTAGATTAATTGCCAAACGAATAAGAGTAACAGATCGTGTTTTATTTTCTGGTTTGCTATATGTATTCAAAGCTGCGAACATTGCTGGTCTGAAAGTATCTGCAACCAGCATTACTAAAAAGATTCCAATACAAAATTCTACAAAAGTTTCTATGTATTGTAAACCAACAAATAAAACTCCTGTAAAAGCCAAACTAACCCACATGACTTTATAGAATCCAACTCTATCAGTCAATTTACCTCCAAGCCAAGATCCTACAACAGAACCTACTCCGAAACAACTCATAATCCAACCTACATTTTCTAGTGTAAAATCTAGACTTTCAGTTAAGTAAAGTGATAAGAAAGGAATCACCATAGTTCCTGACCTGTTGATGAAAGTAATAAGTGACAACCACCAAACTTCTTTTGAGAGACCTTTGAAAGTTCCTAAATAGTTATAGTATAATTTTTTCATTTGTAGTTGATTGATTGTGATATTAAAATAAAAAGTCCGGCAAAATTGCCGGACTTTTTAAATTGTTTGATTTTATATTGATATTATCAAAACACATAATCTACCCGACTGTACATCTGAAAAGATGACTGTTTGCAAGTATATGTGATGACATTTCTCATTGTCTTATTTGATTTTGATGATGTAAAGCTACATATTTTTTTAAAACCTAAATCATTTTCTTTCTGTATTTTAGGAAAAATATTCTTTCATGAAAAAATTAAAACGGAAGCATTACCTCTTACTTTTCATTCTTCTCATCATACTGTCTTATGTAACGCAAATTTTTATCAGCACAGGATATTTCAGAAGTATAGAGAATAGATTTGAGGGTAAAATTCTCAAGAAAATAAAACTGATTGGTGCCGAAGATATTATGATAAGTCATGTAGACAGTTTTGCAATAATATCCTCTACAGATAGAAGTAACTTTCCA
>JAOZLT010000185.1 GCA_029934675.1 Candidatus Altimarinota bacterium
AGCATCCAAAACAATCGCCGTGTCCTGTAAATCTTTCGCTCTTAGATTCCTTGCCGTGATTTGGAAATAGTCATATCCACCTACACCAGCATCAGTGTTCTTTTTCTCTACTTCAAATGCTTCAGGGTATAGTACTTCCAGCCCAGAGTTTTTGATCACTTTTTTGATACTTGCTGCGGTTGCTTTTTTCGCTTCAAATAGTTCTTTGAAATTCATATTTTCCTCGCTTTGGTATATTTGATCACCTCTTCAGGAACACCGTTTTTGAAAACCATTTTAATTCTTGCTTTGGCATCTTGCCCAAGGGCATTTTTGGAAATATAATTCGTTGCTCCGCCACCCATTTCACTAAGATCGTCACCAACGAATGACATCTCTTCAATAGCTTTCCTTAGTCTAAGAGCAGATTTGACATCGTCTATTTCAAAATATAAAGTTTCACCATCCGATGCAGCATTCTTCTTATATGCTTTGTTTTTTATGACTTTATCAATAGCTCGTTTTAGATCTTTGTGTACTGCTTCTGTAAATAGTTCCCTAAACATACTGCAATTCTTTTATCTCTTTTAGATCTTTATTTTTAGAATTCGTAGATCTCAATTTAGACACATGAGTCATTATACTTCTTTTTAGATCTTTTTTGGATTTGTAATCCTTCGGGTTATCCACTATAAGGATTACCCTTCCTTGCTTTCCATCTTCTAATTCCATTACAGAAGCCTCGATGGTTTCTCCTTTATAGAGAAATTCTACCGAATCCCCTACTGAAATATTGAAATGAGTGTTGTCTAATTTATTAGCGAATTCTGTGAATATTTCTTTGAAATTCACATTGTTCCCTTTAAAATATTCAATATCCATTTTTTTAATTCTTTTGTAGTGCTCTTTGATGGCGTACTTTGAGCATAATCAACTATATCATCAAAATAAGCATCGGTGAATTCTTTGGCGTCATCTAAATCATCATAGAAAGTATTATTATATGTCATTATAGATCCATATTTATCTTTTTTATCAGGCACCGATATTTCAAATTCTTCTCCAGTGTCTTGTATTTTAATACCATCACCCAAATCAAATGTTGTCTTTGCTTCTGTGAATATTTCTTTGAAATTCATACTTGTTCCTTATTCTTTTTAGTTATTTATAAATCATCAAGATTGCTCAAATCTATTGAGAATCTCTTATAGTTTCTGTAGTCCAAACTATATCTCTGGCGTTTTCTTTGATTTGTTCATAAGCACCATATTCTGGTTTGAGTTTTTCATTCAGTTTTTTGATTGCCTCAGCGTGTTTTACGATTTCCTGTAGGATTTTTTCAAGTTTTCCATTATAGGGGTCTTTTCGTTCATTGATAAATGTGTTGTACACTTTGTTATCCTTTTTGTCCATCAGCATATATTTCCAATTTTGAAAGATACTCTTCGAGAGATATCAACTCAACGTCAAAAAATACTTCATAGTTTGATTTTGAAATCTGCCGTAGTTCTGCTTTTTCTCCAAAGATCTTTTCAAGGGTTGGCATCTCATCTAAGATGTTTTGCTTAGTTCCATAAAATCCAATCCTTTTCGGGTCTGTTGGACCATCCGCTTTTATCTTCTTTGTGTTTTTTATTTTATCACACGCTTCAATAAATCTACTCAAATCATTCCTTTATTCCTGTTGTTTTGAGGGAGTTTTATCGATGATGAGTTTTTGGATTGATTCTAAACATTCAACACCCCTCATTTCTGTATTCCCCACACTAAGTGGACCCTCAGAAGCATTCTTATATTTTTTATGATCAATTGTTTTTGAAAGAATAAGTTGTTCAAGTTTAAAAGCTTCATACCCATCCTCAAAAACAATTTCTTCAATTATATTATAGATGATGTTTTCATATTGATATCTTTGTTTTACGGTTTTTTGTGTTACTCCAATTTTTATTTCATTTCCATTAAATTGAATCACATATAAGGTTGTTTTCTTGTTCTTATATTTAGACATTGAGGTTTTAATTTTACTACATTCAGGACAATTCCCACCATACTTTATTCTTGCTGGGGTTGTCATCCATCTATGATTACATTTTTCACATAAAAATTCTATTTTTAAACCTAATTTTACATACTCCCCTAACATTTTAAATGGTTTTGTTTTAAGTATATTTTCAAATTCCGATTTTGGGAAAATCTTTGATTTTGCTAAACATTTTTTGCATCCCATTCCATGAAAAATCTTTGATGCGCTCTTTGTCCATTGGTGTCCACATTTTAAACATTCAAATAAAGATTTTGTATTTAGATACTTATATTTAGAAATTATTTTAATATTTCTTTTTGAAATAATTTCAGTGAATTCCTTAAATGTTGGTGTATAATGACCAGAACATTTAGGACAACCTTGATTTCGAGAAATATTGCCTGGTGTGATGAGCCATATATAATTACATTTTTTGCATAAAAATTCTATTTTGGTGCTAAGGTTTGTATATCCCCCAACCATCAAATATGGTTTTTCTTTTAAAATATTTTCAAATTCAATTTGGTTCAAGTATTTTTCCAAGATCAATTGCCCTTGCACCTTTTGCATGGTAATCTTGAGGGCTTCGCTTATTTAATTGCATCACAGTTATAAAAGTTATTACTTTTTTTGAGTTATCGACATTAATTACAAATGCCTGGACACCTTTTTTATTTTTCCAAGTAATCTGGTATTTGCCATCTTGGACCCCTAATGGTCTTTTTTTCAAGAATCCATCAATTAGAGCGTCGAAAGTTTGACAATCGAAATTCGCGTCACGCTCTCGTTCACTGGGTGGACGAGTATCATCAAGATGATTTGTCCTTATAGCTTTCCAGCCTTTATAAGGACCGGAAGGTATTTCACCTGCTCCAGTTGAGCAATCTTGCGATACTTTTTCGAATATTTCTTTGAATTTCATTTTATTTCCTTATAATTTGTCAAATTCTTTGACGATCTTTTTAACTTGTTTGGTAAATTTTGAAACATCATCAAACACTAAATTACTATATTTTGATCCAAAATCCTCATGATCCTCTCGTCCCAAATCAGTGACTGAAGTCGTTAAATATATTTGATTATTCTTAATTTCAACATCACAATTAAGTGTATATCCTTGGTTATATTTTTCGCCTTCATCTCCATAATCACCATTCTCATCCGGTTCAATTTGTGCGTATTCATATGACCCAGTTGTTTTATTATTACTATATAAAGTTGCAACATCATCATAAGAACCACCATCAATTTCTTTTGGTAGATTTTTAATGGTAATCTTTTTTGCTTCTGTAAATATTTCTTTGAATTTCATTCTACGCCTTTATATGTTTTTTCATAAATCGTTTATTTTTTGGGGTGATTACTTCTATTTCATCAAATTCCGGATCTTTGAACTTCACATTCTTAAACATATTATTAAATTCTTCTCTATCTATTTCTTGTCCTATTTCAAGAAATATATAATCATCTCCAATATCCGCAACACTATGACCGGGGAAATTTTTAGATAAGAATTTTTCTTGAGTTATAGTTCCTTCTGTAAATATTTCTTTGAATTTCATTTTATGCCTTTTCGATTTTTGAAAGATCAGTTCCGTTTTGTAAAGCAGTATAGACTTCTAAAGCCTTCCGACCGCCAGACGACTTTCCGAAAACTTTGTCGATTTCACTATAAAGTTTAGCTGATGCTT
>JAOZLT010000026.1 GCA_029934675.1 Candidatus Altimarinota bacterium
TCCAAAAACTCAATAGCCTGATTAATCAATATTCTATATTCCTCCGGAGTAACCATGCCGACACAAGGACCAATACATCGCTTTATGTGATAATCCAAACATGGACGTTTAGCAGAAGCCAAACCAATTTTCACTGCAGTTTTAGCACCTTTCAAAGGAGCTCCTTTTGGATCAAGATTAATATTTCTTACACTACATAACTTAAATATACGTTTAACGGTTTCAATTAATTTTTTGACATCCGAACCACTGGTTTTTGGACCAAAATATTTTGCTCCATCCTTAATTACTCTACGAACTGCATAAATTTCGGGATAATCCCGATTAACAGTTACTTTAATATATTGAAAATTCTTATCATCCCGCAAAAGCACATTATACTTTGGCTGAAATTCCTTAACCAAATTATCCTCTAAAATTAACGCCTCAATTTCAGTATTTGTTTCAACCCACTGAATATCATCAACCTGTTCCAACATCTTAGATATTCTAATACTATGTTTCGCTGATTTACGAAAATAAGACTGCACTCTTTTTTTGAGATTCTTTGCCTTTCCTATATATAAGGGTTCTTTTTCTTCATTCAAAAACTTATAAACACCTGGTTTACTTGGAAATTTTGCTATAAATTTAACAAAAAATTTTGACATTACAATCAACTAATCGAATTACACGAGATAATTATACATCGACCATAAGTTTAGAACCATCTCAAAACAATCTGGAAACAATTTAGAAACTATTTGGTAACAATCTGGTAACAATCTGTTAAAATCAAATCATGAGTCTCAATAAATCCATATTACAAACCATAGCATTCTTTGATATTTTTGAATTTCCACTAACAGCGGAGGAAATAATGGAATATTTATACAACTACAAAAAACCTGTCCATATCAAAGAAATCAAAGGAACTTTGGAGAAAATGGCTACGCTCAAACCTGAGCAATCCAAGGAATCAATTGAAAAAATTCATGATTACTACGTAATGAAAGGAAGAGGTAAATTAGTTGATTTAAGAAAGGGTAGAAAATTTATTGCGGAAAAATTCTGGGGACGAGTACGACAATACGGTCAATATATGGTAAAAGTTCCTTTTGTGGAAATGATTGGAGTTTGTAATAATCTTGCTTACAACAACCCTACCGAACTTTCAGATATCGATCTGTTTATTGTAATAAGAGAAGGAAGAATGTGGTTCACCCGTCTAATTATCTCACTTATTGCTCAATTTTACGGGGTAAGAAGGCATGGAGATAAAATTGCTGGAAGATTTTGTCTCAGCTTTTTCATAACTCCGAAAAAACTAAATATGGAACCACTTCTACTCGATTCAGAAGATCCGTATATGGCATATTGGACAAAGCTTTTCATGCCGATATATGGAACTGATATGTACAAACAGTTCACAGAGGAAAATCAAGGATGGTTGGAGAAAAAATACGGTTTAAAATTCAGCGAACTCAACAAAAAACAAATTACATTCAGTCAAAATTACCGTTCAAAGAAATTCTGGGAGTGGTTTTTCAGTGGCTGGTTCGGGAATCTGATTGAAGGCTTTCTAAAATCCACATTCAAAAAACGTACCCTTAAAAAAGCAAAAAAACTCGGACCGGAAGCCAGTGTTGTTGTAACCGACAACATGCTTAAATTCCACAATCACGATAGAAGAAGGGAATATTTGGATAAGTGGAAAAATAATCTTAAAACTCACCATTAAACAACCTTTCGAAATACTCATACTTTAAACTATTTCTTCACTTTCAGCTTAATATGTTTTTTTTCAATCTTCTGCTTTATTTCAGCAAGCCGAAGCCTATTTAAATTATGTAAAACTTTAGCATAATCATTATCACTCTTAAATTTCTTTTCTTCAGCTACTTCTCCCATTAATTGTACAGGGCCTTCGTCCTCTAATTGATATAACTCTTTATTGATTTGGAATATGTGCTCAGCCCCAAGATAATGTTTGAGTATTACATAATCCGCTCCACGGTTAAACAGTTCAACACCTTCACGACCACTATCAGACGTAACAATAACAATTGGGCGATGATCCATGGGCATCGTTTCAACATATTTTATTAAAAACATATTATCCTCCGTACTAGGAAGTGTGCTAATTACTATCTCCGCATTTTCAAGCCCAAGCTCATTTATCAACTCCGCATCCTCAACATCACCAAAAATACAACTAACACCTTTTTTAATTAGATTTTTAATAACCGTATTGTCATGATCTACAACCAAATAATCATCCTTAAAATTCTTTATCTGATCTAATATTTGCTGTCCCATCTGACCACAACCAAGTAATACTATATGATTTTGAATTCCCTTTTTGATATTAGCCAACTTTGTTTTTGATTTTTTAAATTCAAAAATAGTCAAATACCTCCTCAACAAATTATAAAGCTTATTGTTATACGTCATAAAGTACGAAGAAATCGTCATTGTAAATATTCCAATTAATGTAAGCATCGCTACTACTTGCTGACTCAAATGTCCTAGTGAATAACCCATCGCCACAAGAATCAAAGAAAACTCACTTACATTTGCAATAGATAACCCTGTAAAAAATGAAGTTCGTTTGTCATACCCCAAAAGCCCCATAATTACCATTACAATTAGAGGATTACCAATTAACACAAAAAACGAAAGTATAATAAAAGGTACAATTAAAGATCCTATTGAGCTAAACACAAGACCTGCACCAAGTGCTACAAAAAAGATTGTAATAAAAAAATCCCGAAGTATTTTTGCTTTAGCATTTATCTCAAAAGTATAAGGTAAGCTTGCCAAACTTATTCCTGCAATAAACGCACCAATCTCGATATTAAACCCGACTAACTCCGCAAGCAGTGCTACACCAAATGCCCAACTTAAACTAAAAAGTATAAGAAGCTCATGAGATGTAGCTATTTTATTATACAAATAACTCAAAAACTTACGTGCAACAAAAACCACAACAATAGACATAATAATCCCCCGAAGAAGTATTCCACCAAATTTCAAGAAGTCAAAATCAAATGACCCAACAGTAAAACCAGTAAGAGCTAAGAGAGCTAAAATTGCAATTACATCCTGAATTAAAAGAATACTAATTGCTACCTTCCCATACAAAGCATTGTTATCTCGTTTATCATAAATAAGTTTTACTGCAATTACAGTTGAGCTAAGAGTAATGGAAATAGTTAAATAAATAGTCTCAATCAAAGAAAAATTAAATATCGCAATAAGCGCATACCCTACAACACCGGTAAATACTACCTGCCCCATACCCGTCGCAAAAGCAACAAACCCCAAATCTTTCATTCTATCAGGATTCATTTCCAATCCCACCAAAAATAACATCAACATAATCCCAACATTAGCAATAATATGAATAGTCTCAATATTATGCACCAACCCAAATCCAAAAGGACCTATTAATACGCCTGCAACAACGTAAGCAAGAATAAGTGGTTGCTTCAAAAAATAACCCACAACACCTACAAGTGCAGCTGAAATGATTACGAGCCCTAGCTCAAAGAATAATGATTCCATTTGTTTTAGTTTTTAGAATTTCGAATTTGTTTCGATTTTCGATTTTCGATTTTACGAACCCGCAAATGCTTCTTCAACTGTTTTAAAATACTTAATAATTGTAGTCAGTCCAACCAAACTTATCACATCCATAACTGCTTCATTAGCTGCCGCTATTCTCATTTCACGCTGATCTTTTGAAAGATGAGTATGAACTGAAACTAAATAACCAATACCTTTTGAATTGATAAATTTAAGATTAGTAAAATCAAAAAGTAGAATTTTTACATTTAAGTCAGCAAGTATTGAATCAATTTGAATTTTTAATCCGTCTATACTTGTTTCATCCATTTCACCTGTTAAAGCAACTTTTTTAAAATCCGAATTAGGACCATCTGAAATTACAACTGTTAAATCTGACATAATTGTTTACATTAAATAACACACCAAATATAACTGGATAACTCATGTTTTACAAGATTTAAAGTCTCAAGTGCGAGTGCAAGTCTCAAAGAAATAGCCGGACATTGAGACTTGAGACTCGCACTCGCACTAAATTAGATTGACCATCCGTTCCTAATTTTGATAATCTAGATACGATATAAAACACATGAAAAAACGAGTACTATCTGGAATCCAGCCATCCGGAAGTTTGCACATTGGCAACTACTTCGGAATGATCAAGCGTATGATTGAATACCAGGAATCCAGTGACCTCTTTTTATTTGTAGCAAATCTCCATTCACTAACAACACTCACAGACAAAGAAAAAATGAAGAAACTTACTCTGGATGCTGCAATAGATATGCTTGCTCTCGGAATAAATCCTGACAAATGCTATTTTTGGGTACAATCAGATGTACCAGAAACCGCTGAATTGACATGGATACTATCCTGCCTTACCCCGATGGGATTGATGGAAAGAGCTCATAGTTTTAAAGACAAAATTGCAAAAGGAGTACAAGCGAACTTAGGCCTTTTCAACTACCCTGTATTAATGACAGCTGACATATTAATCAATCAAGCAGACTTTGTACCCGTAGGAAAAGACCAAAAACAGCATTTGGAAATGGCAAGAGATATTGCAATTAAGTTTAATAATGAATTCGGAAAAACATTCACAATCCCCGAACCGGACATCCCAAAAGAAATTGCCGTAATACCTGGAACCGACGGACAAAAAATGTCCAAATCATACGGAAACACAATCCCTATTTTTGCTCCTGACAATGTTATAAAAAAGGCAGTAATGAGAATTGTTACAGATTCAAAAAGTGTAGATGAAGCAAAAGAACCCAAAGGAAATACCATCTACGAACTTTACAAACTATTCACATCAAAACCTGAATCTGACAAAATGGCAGAAGATTTTAAAAAAGGTAAAATAGGATATGGTGATGCAAAAAAGAAACTGCTAAAAGTAATAATAGAGACTTTCAAACCTTTCAAAGAAAAACGCGAACACCTCGCAAATCATCCTAAAAAAGTTGAAACAATTCTAGCTAAAGGCGCAAAAAAAGTTCGCGAAGTATCTCACCAAACAATGCAAAAAGTTAGAGAAGCTACTGGACTTAAATACTGATATATTTCGCATTTCTAAATTTGCATTTCTGAATCAATTTAAAATTTTATCATTCTATAAATAAATGTAAAATGACAAAATTAAAAAATAACAATACAAAATCAGAAATGCGAAATACGAAATAAACACTCATTTTTATAATTAAACAACAAAACTTAACCAATAAATCAATGTCCAAATATATATTCGTCACTGGAGGAGTCTGCTCATCTTTAGGTAAAGGAATAGCCTCTGCTTCAATCGGGAATCTCCTAAAATCATCCGGATATTCAGTTTTCACCCAAAAACTGGATCCATATCTAAATGTCGACCCAGGTACAATGAGTCCATTTCAACATGGTGAAGTTTTTGTTACTGACGATGGAGCAGAAACAGATTTAGATTTAGGACATTATGAAAGATTTATAGATACCCCATTAAGTAAACTTAGCTCTTTTTCTACAGGACAAGTTTACCAAACAGTACTGGACAGAGAACGAAAAGGTGATTATTTAGGAGGTACCATCCAAATTATCCCCCACATTACAGATGAAATAAAAAAACGCATTCGTAAAGGCGCAAAAAAATCAAAATGCGATGTCATGCTATGTGAAATTGGAGGTACGGTTGGAGATATCGAAGGACAACCATTCATTGAAGCACTTAGACAAATGAGGCAAGAAGAAGGAAAAACAAATTGTTTATTTGTTCACTTAACTCTGCTTCCATTCCTTGCATCATCAAATGAACTAAAAACCAAACCTACCCAACTTTCAGTCAAAACATTGCAAAGTATGGGGATTCATCCAGATATAATGATGTTACGAGCTGATGCAAAAATTGAAAATAAACATCTAATAAAAATCTCTAAATTCTGTGATGTAGAAAAAGAAGCTGTAATACCAGCTCCTACTGTTAATTCAATTTATGAAATACCACTTATATTTGAAAAATATAATTTAACAAAAACAATTTGCGAGAAACTTGATTTAAAATATAGAAAACCAAAAATAGCCGAATGGGAAAAAATGGTTAAAAACATAATCACATCCAAAAAGGAAATCCAAATAGGATTAGCAGGAAAATATAATGAACTAGATGATGCATATCTTTCAGTAATTGAATCTATCAAATCTGCAAGCTTCCATTTCAAGAGAAAACCTAAAATCGTATGGATTGATGCTGAAAAAATTGAAGCAAAAGACAGAGTGGAATGGAAAAAATTACATAAAGTAGACGGAGTAGTTGTACCAGGCGGATTCGGGCATAGAGGGACTGAAGGAAAATTATTAGTAGCCGAATATTGCCGTGAAGAAAAAGTGCCATATCTCGGTCTTTGTCTTGGAGCTCAAATCATGACAATAGAATTTGCACGTAATGTAGTAAATATAAAAAATGCGACTTCAGAAGAGTTCTCTCCAAAAGCCAAAAATAAAGTTGTACATTTTTTACCAGGTCAAAGTGAAAAGAGAGCTAAAGGCGGTACGCTAAGATTAGGCTCATGGCCATGTAAAATTAAAAAAGGAACACATGCCTACAAAGCATATAATGAAGAGCTTATACACGAACGACACAGACATAGATACGAATTCAATAATAAATATAAAAAAGATTTGGAAAAAAATGGACTTATATTCTCTGGAACATCTCCAAACGGAAAACTAATGGAAATTGTGGAAATAAAAAATCATCCATTCATGGTTGGTTCTCAATTCCACCCTGAATTCAAATCACGACCAAACAGACCTCATCCATTATTTAAGAATTTTATTAAAGCAGCATTATAATTCGCATTTTGCATTTCTGATTTTGCATTCCCATTTGTTTATTTTAACAATTAGCATTTATTTAGCATTTCTCAAATCAAAATGAAAAATATCCAAATGTTAAATTTGAATACGAAATCAGAAATGTGAAATGCGAAATTAAGCTAAAAGTTTATTTATTCCAACAATATAAACCTCCCTACTCGATTTCCTAACTGCATCCGGCACAAACGGTTTAACAGTTTTGAATTGTTTTTTGGTCAATCGAATTAGCTCGCTATGATTCTCACCGGGAAATGCCTTCATAACAACATGACCACCTTTTTTGAGATGAATTTTTGCAACTTCAAGCACCTGTTCATTCAATTGAAAAGACTTACCAGCATCAACGGATTTAATCCCAGTAGTAGCTGGTGCAAGATCAGAAGTTATTACATCAAATTCAAATACCCCAATCTTCTCGTAAATATTTTCATCAAAAATATCACCCTCATATGCCTTCATATTAGATTTTCTGAATGGCTTAATAGATTGTAAATCAATTCCAATTACTATCCCACTATCCCCAACAATTCTTCCGACCAACTGCATAAAGCTACCAGGTGCTGCACCCAAATCTAAAACCCTATCACCAGCGGATATTAAGTGGAATTTCTTCTGTATCGCATCTAATTTATAAGCACTTCTCGCCCTATACCCTTCATCCTTAGCTTTTTGGAAGTATTTATCCTGTGGATTATAGGCTTTTTTCATGCAATTATCGTAATTCTGTATTTCTAGTAAATATAGTAATTATTGTATAGTGCAAGTACGAGTCTCAAGTCTCAAGACCAATTTACGATACTTGAGACTCGCACTCGCACTTGAGACTACAAAGGATTAGTCTTCGGTACCCCAACCCTCCTCGGATACACATCGGGGGTTACTCGCTTTTTAGTAATTTGGATAAAAGACCGATTACCCATACCTCCTGGTAATTTGTAATGAGAAATCTTTGGCCGTTCCGCATGAAGCTTAACAATAGCATTTCTGGACCTTGATAATTCATCTATATAGTCAGGCCCCTTATAAGCAGATACAAAGCCGTAAAGATGAATCAATGGCACACAATACTCAATCAAAATAGGAAGTGCTGCAAGTGCTCGAGAAAGGACAATGTCATATTGATCTCGATGTTCAGGATTCCGCCCAAGATCTTCCGCCCTAGCACAAATAACTTTAACATTCCTTAGCTTAAGTTCCTTTACAAACTCTCTTATAGCCTCAACTTTCTTATTTACAGAATCCACTAGTACAAAATCAATTGAAGGATAAAGAATTGCCATTGGAATACCGGGGATTCCACCTCCTGTACCCAAATCCATTATCTTCATATCTTTTTTTAACTTCAAAAACCTAGTTGGAATCAAAGAATCAAAAATATGCTTCACCCACACATCTTCTTCGGATGTTATTCGTGTTAAATTCAGATACTTATTTTTCTCCATCAACAATTCCACAAACTGATTCATCTTATTATATTTGGCCTCATTAATTCTCACCCCTTCCTTTTCTAAAAAACTCTCAAAAACCTGAAAAGGAGTCATTCTATCAATTGCCATATTCAAAATCTTCCCCAATCTATCCGTTAACCGACGATATAAGTATTGCTTATGAGACATATGAATTAATAATTATCAATTATGAGTTATGAATTAAGAATTAAATCAGCCTGCCCCGCAGTAGGCGTGGGAAATGAGAAATGCAAATTCTAAAATATTATTTTGGTTATTTTTAATTGATATACAAATTATCAATTATAAATTATGAATTAGGAATCAAAAATGAGAAATCAAAAATCATAAATTAATTAGTCATTCTATATTCGATATCTTTTGGAAATTGGTTATTCGAAATTCTAAATTGATATATAGATTGTGAATTATGAGTTAGGCACTTGAGACTCGCACTCGCACTTGAGACTCGCACTCGCACTTGAGACTCGCACTCGCACTTGAGACTAAAATATTGGTCATTTTTTCAATTGTTCAACCTCTTCATCAGTAAGATATCTCCACTTCCCCAAAGGCAACTTCCCCAAAACCAACTTTTTTACTCTTACTCTTTTTAACTTAAAAACCTCCAATCCAACTTTCTGACAAATACGACGGACCTGTCGATTTTTTCCCTCCGTAAGAACTATGCTAAGTACACGATCTCCAATTTTTTTAACCTTTGTTGGTTTTGTCTTTTCCCCCTTCAATTTCACACCCTTCTCTAACTTTTCTATAGCCCCTTTTCTGACAAGACCATTAACTATCGCCTCATACTCTTTCTCAGATTCTGATGATGGATGAGTTAATTTAAACGTAAGAGTACCGTCATTAGTTAAGATTAATAATCCAGTTGTATCCTTATCCAATCGACCAACAGGAAAAATCCTTTCTTTAATATCTATAAGGTCTGTTACCAAATCCTTTTCAAATCTCGTTCGCTTAACAGAAGACACATAACCCTCAGGCTTATTCAACATAATATATATTGCATTCTCTTTTTTATCAGATATTGCTTTATCGCTAACCTTAACCTCATCATTTGCAGGATCAACTTTAACACCCATTTCCGTAACTAATTTTCCGTTTACCGAAACCTGCCCATCCGCAATCATACGATCAGCCTCACGCCGAGAAGCAATTCCCTGCTCTGCCAAATATTTATTTAAACGAATTAACATATTCCTATTGTTATCCAATTGTTATCCTGCTCCTTCGGAGCGTTATCCAATTGTTATCCTATTGCTTGTAATTCAGTTGTAAACTATTGGTTAGCAACTGGCTAGCAATCGGTTAGCTATTGGTCAGCTATTGGTTAACAATCGGTTCCGGATCATTTGGTCCATAATCAGGTGTAACTTTAGTAACATCAGGCCCAATAGCAGGTCCTTTAATATCTATCTGAGGAATATCATCCTTCTTGCCACAAGCAACCAAGAAAAACAATACACAAGTAATAACTAATAGCTTTTTCATCATTCTAATCCAATTACGAAATAATTTATCCTTTACAGTATAAGCTGTATTACGATTAACTACAAAATTATTAAGTAATTTATATATCAATAACTACGAAGAACGGACGAAATAACTTTACTATAAAATGATTAAAAGACCAAAACCAGAATACTCCAAACACAATCTCCAGATTATTATTCTAAATGATAATCTAATTCCCAATTACGATTCTTCTATTGCCAAACACGCTACTGTCTTTCAACAAACTTAAACTCACATCACCAAAAATAACATCAAGTACAATATTATATGGTTAATCAAATTAAAATTTAGAGTTTTAATGCACCACTCCATATCTACTCTCCAGCGCATCACTAGTCACTTTCCCATCAAAATCCTCATAATGCCGAATCCACTTAACATGGTTTCTACTAACAAAAATCGGACCCTCAATTTTTATGTTTTTATAATCCTTATTCCCAATAACTTGAACGGTAAGTATCTGATTTTCTTCATCATTTATAACATTATATACAATCGGTGACTCCATATTATTACGCATCCTTAAATTCGGCTTTGGACGATAAACTGTTGCATCCAATCCAATATTCTCCATCGGATAAAGATCAGTATAATACTGACTATGATTACGCCTTTCTATTATCTCTAACCCCGCCTTCCACGAAGGAAGAAAAACCATACTGGAAGATCCACAAATACCGCCTCCAAATTGCCATTTAGCTTTACCTTGAGCAATAACCCATCCAAATTTAAAATCCCATAAATGCTTATCAGAAATTATCTTCCAATAATCAATTACACCACCTGGTACAAACACCTTGCCATTCATTTTTTCCACACCTGTCTTCAAATTATGCTTTCTGTAAAGCGCATTATGACTATAATCGTAAGAATAACTAAATAACACCTCCTGCAAATTATATTTCCTGATAATGCGAGTAACATCAGGATTAGTATCAGGCTGTGCACGAAGTACGTATGGCGATTCTAATAATGAATTCTTTAATTCATTAAATGCCATAAGATTCATTATCGTATCATTCAAATAGTCCTTCTCTTCAGTATTCAATTTCTTTTTTCCTTCCAAATTTTTAATAATACTCTCAAGATTTTTTGTTATGTAATCAATTTCCTTAAGATTATGATAGTTCTTTGCATTAATCTCTGTATAGTTAATCATCAGACCTTCTCGAAATGGCATACCTAAATTTGCTTCAACAACCTTATATCTATATAGGAATTCCCGAAAAGTTTTATATGTAATTAAATTATCAGCAAGAAGATTCAGCCTTCTCGCATCTAGCCAAACTCGTAAATGTCTACTTGATATTAATGGATATTTTTTATTTAAATAATTAGATTTTTTGTGATACTTAAGCTGAAAAAACCAATCCAAAAAATCCATTTGAGAAATTGACTGATTAGGATTAAATTTTTCTTCCGAACAATCAAAAAGTCCTAATTTACATCCTCGTTCCACATATACATAAGCATTCGAATCGCTATCAACATCTTCAAAAACAATCTCAACATCATTATTCGATTTAGATTTAACATCAGGAAAATATTTTAAAAGCACACTCAAAGCCTTAACTCGTGGAACAAATGAATCTTGATTACCATTATGAACAATTAATCCATAGTGTCTGGAAAATTCATTATCTGCTTTAGCAAAGACGCCCTGCGAACTGGAAAGCGTAAAGATTATCGCTAAAATTATTGTTGTGAATATTTTGAGATTACGTTTAAACATTATTATATGCAGGATTAATTAACTTATCTCCGTATTATAACATTTATTTAAAAACATAGCAACCCCAACTCACTACGCTCGTAAAATCGAAACACGAAAACCGA
>JAOZLT010000186.1 GCA_029934675.1 Candidatus Altimarinota bacterium
ATGATATAGAGGAACTGGCGCAGGCCCTTCAAGCACAGCTGTTGGACGAGGCACCGCATTTAGATCAAAGTAGTTTGTTGAGCCACCTGGAGCGGCACCAGCCTGCTAATGTTGCCAAAGAATATGAAAACCTTTTGGAGGGTCTTTAGTCGCAGATGGATTTAACGGCCTTAATAGTATATGGTGTAATTAATGCCGTGATGATTGCCTATTACCTATTTTCAGGAAAATCACGTTACTTCGAATTTCCTTTTTGGGCGGGCTTCATTGGTCTGGTTTGGTTCCTTCCTCAGGCTTATGGTGGGTACAAAAACCTCCACGTGCTACCCGAGGAATATTATACAAGATGCATGTTGTTTGCCGCTCTTTGTACGCTTGCATTGTGTGTAGGATATGTACAGGGGGCACGTAAAAGTAATATACCAACCCTAATGCATAGCTATGATCAGACTCCAATGTATAAGGGTTTGACCATTTTATGCTTACTGGGATTCTTCTTCCAATACAAGCTACAGGTGCTTCCGGAGGAAATGCTGAAGTCAAGCCTGTGGAGCGGGGCTACGGTTAAGTACCTTTTTCTGTCGGGGATGTTTACCATTGGCTTTACAGGGCTTTTCATTATGTACCTGTGTGAGAGAAGACTGTTTAACACTCGTTATGTTCTGCTGATACCCTGTATAATCCTTCTGTTGGCTCCCGTATTGCTGGCCGGGCGTCGCGGTTCAACCATGTATCTGATTGCCTTTACCCTCTTCCCCTTATGGTTTGTTCGGCGTTGGGCAATTCCCAGAATATGGATCGGGGTAGGGCTTCTGGTCGGAATGCTGCTGCTTAATGCCATTGGATTGTATCGCTCGGCGATGGAAATATCCGATGGCCGCCCTTTTGTCGAAAGAATAAAACTCGCCGCTCAACAGGATTATGTCGAGGCAAACCAGGAACTGTTGGATAAGCCGGGCGTAGAATTCGAAAATTACATCTACCGCATGGCGGCATGTGAGAAACTCGGTGCTTATGATTATGGTTTGTTCCATTGGAATATATTTGTTTTTAACTATGTTCCTGCACAATTCGTGGGGCGGACGGTCAAGCAAGGCCTTATGATCGATTTTGTAAGTGCATCAGAAGCAGGTAGAAAAGTTTTTGGGTTCCAGGGGGCCGGTGGTGCCACGCAAACGGGATATACAGATGCGTTTTCTTCATTTGGATATCTGGGATTTATAAAATTCTGGATTTTGGGATGGGTCATGGGGGCTCTGTATCGACACGCCATGATGGGCTATTTTTTACCGCAATTAATGTATGCGTTCGGTCTCCGTTCAGCCATGGAGAGTATCACGCATTCGACGAATGAGGGCTTGGTCAAGGTTTGGGTTTATTTCTTCATTTTTGCATTCGTGCCTCTGTATTGCTCGAAGCTCTCACCCACGGGACCTGCGCGATTGGATCAGAGATGATGGTTTTGTCGGTCAGTGCAGGAAAGATAGGAAGGCATCACATTGATATGCATTGGGAGAGGTAATTAATGAGTGAATCTAATAACCTTCATGACGTCATTGATGGCGGGTACTGTATTGGATGCGGCGCGTGCAAAGCCGTTGACCCGACGGTATCCATTGGTTTTGACGAATATGGGCGGTATCAAGCCGCCGCATCCGAGGCGGGGGCCAAAGTGCTCAACGTGTGCCCCTTCTCAAACGAGGGGATGGATGAGGATGCCATAAGCCAAGGGTTTTATGGCTCAGATTGTAGGCACGATTTCAGGTTCGGCTATTACCAGTCGCTGTTCGCCGGTCACGTGTGCGAGGGGCAATACAGGGAGCTGGGTGCTTCGGGCGGGGTAATTACTTGGCTGCTTGCAACGATGCTAAAGGAAGGTCTGGTTGACCATGTCTTACATGTGAAGCAGGCCAGTCACCCCCAAGACGGATGCCTTTTTAAGTATATGGTGTCCTCTACCGTGGAAGAGGTTGCCTCCGGAGCCAAATCTCGATATTACCCAATCGAAATATCCGGGATCATGGAGCACGTCAGGCAGCATCCGGGACGCTATGTATTCGTCGGTATCCCCTGTTTTGTGAAAGCAGTTCGGCGCCTAATGGCGGCCGAACTAGTGTTTGCGGAACGAATTGAGTTCTGTGTGGGATTGGTTTGCGGGCACCTGAAGAGTGCTGCGTTTGCCGATAGCTTTGCCTGGCAAGCCGGCATTGCCCCCGGGGGGTTGGAAGAGATCGACTTTCGTGTTAAGCTTCCCGGACGTTCTGCCGGAGATTATGGCGTTCGTCTCAAAGGTGCTGGGCAGGAATGCACGAGGCCTGTCCGAAGTTTCGCGGGGGCAAATTGGGGGCATAATTTTTTCCGCTACGGGGCTTGTGATTATTGTGACGACGTTTTTGCCGAAACGGCTGATGTGGCCATAGGCGATGCCTGGTTGCCGAAGTACCAACAGGATGATGGCGGCAACAGTGTGGTTATTGTTCGGAACGGTGTTTTGGGGAAACTCATCGAAAATGCCATCGGCTCAGGCCGGATTGCTTTGTCCCCTTTAAGTCCCGATGATATGGCACTTTCCCAGGCCGGGGGATTGAGGGATCGTCGTGAAGGCCTGGGCTACCGTCTTTATCTTAAGCAGAAACAAAATGTGTGGGTGCCCCGTAAACGGATTCCAGCACAAAAGTCGGAGATCCCCCTGAAACGAAGGTTGATTTACAAAAACCGATCAAAAATGGGCGCAGCAAGTCATCGGTATTGGAAAACGGCAGTTGATAAAGGATCATTCGGCATTTTTTCAAGAAAGATGAATTCGATGATTTTCCTAGACCTTGTTTTGTATAAGGGGTTGATGCCCACTTTGCTGAGTGTTTTCCATAAACTAACTAAGAAGTTCATGAGCCGATGATGTTCCGCCGTAATTATCTTTCATATTACCGATCCGTTGGAGATACCTCCTACGAAATCAGGCCGATATCCCATACTTATATGGTTGTGGCTTGCTCCACATAGTCAATGAGCCAAACAACCAGACAATTTAAGGATCAGTTGCCCAAAAATGCCGTGATGGCGGTACTGTCCTTCGTGACATATTCTATTTCGGCTGCTTGGTTGACTCCCTATTTATACAAGAATCTTGGGGCGGTTGCTTACGGCCTTGTACCGCTTGCCGGGCTGTTCACTCAATATGCTTCGATCATTACGAGTCAGATTTCAGGGTCGGTAAACCGCTTCCTGGTCATAGAGCTTCAGAAGCCCGATGGGAATCCGAATGCCGTTTTTAACGTATCTTTCGCCCTTTGCATGATCCTGGTCATGCTTCAGCTTCCGGTTTTTGGTCTCGGGCTGTACTATGCGGATCATATTTTCACCATACCCAGGGCATTGCTGTCAGATGCCTTACTGTTGCTCGGATGCAGCGCGGTGAGCTTTCTGGTCAACCTCTTTTGCCCTGTATTCAGCGTTTCGCTCTACGCAAAGAACCGATTGGATATTGGGGCGAGTATTTGTGTCGGGCGACTGTCGGTGCGCCTGCTTCTCATTGTTCTTTGTTTTTCTGTACTAGGTCCAAAACTTCGTTACATCGGCTATGTCGATTTACTCCTCAATATCTTTAGTCTCCTCATATCTATTGGCTTCTGGCGGAAATTCACACCGGGGCTCCACATATCTATGCGCGAAATCGACA
>JAOZLT010000187.1:0-1792 GCA_029934675.1 Candidatus Altimarinota bacterium
CCTTGGTTGACCAAGAGGTTGAAGATATTGAGGCTCAAATCAAAGAGGAAATGAGATTAGTCTCACCGTTTAGTTACCGTATTGCTAGTGGTACCGAAGCCGGTATTGCAAAGTCAAGAGTTACTAATGGTTATTACAAGATAGGTGCAGTGAACCTAGTGATTGATGAATTGGGAGCCAACTATCCAAAGCTTAGAGAACTGTTATCGTTGATGTTGTCATCATATGAAGATGGTAATACCGAGGCTCGTATGTTAAAGAATGAAAGTGTTATGGCAGTGAAAGGTGTACCATCGAATTTCTTAGGATACTCAAGTCCGGCATTAATCTTTGATGGTGGTATGACAGAGAAAGCACTGATGGACGATTTGTCACAAGGGTTTGCAAGAAGAAGTTTCTGTGCCTATGCACTCAAGCCTGAGAAAGAAAAGCTAACTGCCAAGGAGATGGTTGCTAAGTCAAGAGCGAAGACTGATAACAATGGCAACAAAATCAAAGAGATGAATAGTTACTTTGAGAAGTTAGCAAGTCCTAAGAATATGTACAAAGAGTTGCCTCTAAGCGAAGATGCTGAGTTAGCAATAGCTGAGTATCAAATCAAGTGTGATGCAATTGTAGAGACTACTAAGAACATTCAAGAGCAAGAGAGATTAGAACTTATTAATCGACCTTGGAAAGCACAGAGATTAGCCGGAGTGTATGCTTTTGTTTCTAACAGTGAAACCATCACAGAAGAGTTTGTTGAACAAGCAATTTATGTTGCAGAGATAAGTGGACTTGGATTCCAAAAAGTAATGAACCAACCACCGAACTATGAAAGAGCATTTAATTTTATTAAAGGACGAAGTAAAACTTCTGACGTAGATTTGGCTAAACAACAGTGGTTCAAGGGTTCAGCATTTCAAAGGAGAGAGTTGTTATCACTTGCAAGAGCATTTGGATATGAAAACGATTGTCTATTCAGAACCAAAGAAGTTGAGGGTGTTGAGTTCTATTCGTTTGCAGAGGTTCCAAAGACTGATGTGGATAATATTACTATCAGTATCTCGAAAGATATTACGAAAGACTTCAAGACTAAAAAGGTTCCATTTGAAGTGTTACACGAAGTTGTTTGTAGTCCTAAATTCAATTACAGTGCCGGTACTTTTAAGAACGGACATCGTAAGAAGTCGAACTACCAAGAGAAACAGAATCTTATCATCATAGATATTGACGATGGTATGAAGCTAGAAACAGCTAAGAAAATGTTTTCAAATTACAAGTGTATGATTGCAACAACCAAGTCACATCAGAAAGAGAAAAACGGATTGACTTGTGATAGATTCAGAATCATATTTATTACAGATAGAACCATCAAGCTAGACAGTGAAATGTATTCAAGATTTATGTCGAATGTTTACGAATCGCTAGGTGTACCGGCAGATGAAAGTTGCAAGGACAGTTCTCGTATGTACTACGGAGCCAACGGAGACCATTGGTATTCTACCGGAGACAAACTGTTTGAGATTAGTGACTTGATACCGGAAACCACAAAAGAAAAGGAGAGAAGTACGATGTTGAATAGCAGTGGTGTTGGTTCAACTGATGGATTAGAAAGAGTGTTATTGGAAGAGGCTCTAAGGGGTAATCGAAACCATACAATATTGAGATATGCTATGTTCTTAAAAGACAGTGGGTATTCAGTTGAAGATGCAAAAGAGAAGACCTTAGATTTTAATAGTAAGTTGCCGGAAAGTCTAGCAGAAAAAGAGATTAGACAGACTGTGTTCAAAACATTGGAGAAAAGTTATGG
>JAOZLT010000187.1:1892-3180 GCA_029934675.1 Candidatus Altimarinota bacterium
CAAGAGACCTTTGATTACATCGAAGAGTTAGAAGATAATGTTAAAGAACTCAATGAAGAGTTGAGAGGAAGACCGGAGAGATTGGTTATCCAAGTGAATGAGATTACTATCGAGAATAGTGCTATCTCTGAGACCGGTATGGGAGAATTTTTCCAAGCCTTATCAAATGCACAAGGAGAGTTTCGTGCAACTCACAAAGGTTCAAGTGGTCACGGATATGATTATGCAGACCTTGATGCAGTGTTATCAAACTCTTCACCTATTACATCGAAGTTCGGTATCAGTATCGTACAGATGAACGTATCGAAGATGTTAGGTAAGACTCCGTTAGTTGGAGTTAAAACAATTGTTGGTCACGAGGGTGGTGGTTGGATTAGTGGTGAGGTATATATGCCTACGATGAAAACCAAGATGAATAGTCTTGTACAAATGGCGGGTGTAAACATCACTTACCTCAGACGTTATGGAGTTCAATCTGCTTTAGGATTAGCAACCACTGACAACGATGGAAGAGACGACTAATGAGTACTGTTGACGAATTGAAAGAGCATATCATTAGGATTTGTGATAACAGAACTAAGATAGTTGAGGTCTTGTATTACCCAAAAGGTTCAATGTCTGTTGGTAGAAAAGAAACGACTAAAGACACTATTATTGTTATTTATACTTGGGATTGTCTAGGTTGCTCTGTTGAGAGTAGAACTTTTCAGACAGTTGAAGACTGTGTTAATAATTTCAACAAAAACAAAACAAGTCTATCTGATGTTCGTCCAAGTAATGCACCTATTGGTTCTGCTAAGTTTTTAAAGTAGTTAATGACACGATACGTTAATTGAAAGAAACAAATTAAAGAGAGATATTATGGCTGAAAATAAGAATGAAAATGGAAACGGAAAAGTAGAAGATGCAACTGAGTTAAGTAACGCGTGGTTAGATGATGAAGATGATGATATTGTTGAAGATGCAGAGACAGTATATGATGGCAATGATTCAAATTATATCCAAGGTTACAGTGTTCAGACAGTTAAAGTTACGATGGCTAAAAGAATCACGTTTGACAAATCTAAAGTTGAGTTTATTGAGTTAGACTTTATTAACAAAGATGGCAAAACTCTTCGTGAGAAATTTATGGTTCGTGGTAAAGATGGAAAAACTTTTTATATGAAAGACAAAATTAAAAAGCAACACTTTGGTGTGAACAAAATCAAGTCACTACTTAAAGTTACTGATACATTCGATGGTGTTCCGGCTAAGAAACTTATGGCTTCACTGTACGGAAATGCTGAGT
>JAOZLT010000187.1:3190-3667 GCA_029934675.1 Candidatus Altimarinota bacterium
AGAGTTCGGCAAAGAGAAAGAGGAAGAGTTCCTTACATTCCCTGACCTTATTGGTAAAAAAGTTAAAGTGTGTGTTACTTCTAAGAAAGAGAATAGCCAACTAAATGCAGAGCAAGATGATGCTGATGACCAAAAGTATGTGAAGCAGTGTATCAAAGATACTAAGAAGTATATCATCGCTAACAAGAAGAAGAGAAGTCTTAAAAAATTCGATAATGACGAGGGTTATGTGAATGTTTACAGATACTTTGTTGTTACAACTGTGTCTCACTTCTGTTCACTTGATGGTATGTTTGCCTCTGAGATTGGTGTTGATGATGTACCGGAGCTGTTAAACAAGTTCATTGATGCTAATGAAGCTGATGTTATCTTTGAGGGTAGAACTTTAATCTGTGATGATATGAGTGAAAGCCAACTTAAAAAGTTATCTATCAACGAGTATGGTAAAAGAGTTGAATCTGATGAAGATGAAGATGA
>JAOZLT010000027.1:0-6226 GCA_029934675.1 Candidatus Altimarinota bacterium
AACTATGGCCTCGCTTTTTTCAAAGCCCAGGAAGCGGCTGGTCAAACCCTGCCGCTTGCAGGAACCCTGCTTTTGACAGTCTCGCCCCGTGATCGTCAGGGAGCCCTTGAAGTAGCAACCCGCTTTTCTGAACTAAATTTCACCATTAAAGCGACCAAAGGAACCCCATCAATTTCTGGTCGATAACGGTATTAAATCTGATATTATTCTTAAACGTCATGAGGGCCGACCCAACATTGTCGATGCGATTACCAACAACGAAGTGCAGCTGGTGGTCAATACACCGAGCGGCAAACTCAGCACCGTTGATGATTCCTATATCCGTAAAACGGCGATTAAATACAAGGTTTCCTATATCACCACCATGGCGGCAGCCATCGCCGCTGCCAAAGGCATCTCTGCAACCCGCAAAGGTTATGGTGAGGTCAAAAGTCTGCAACGATATCATGCTGATATTGGTTAAAAAGTGGTCAGTAAAGCCAGAATCTAGACGTAAGTGGTGGGCAACAGTTAACTGCACATTAATGCCTTGGCATGAGTATTGCTTGCTTGTTCAGTTTAAATATGGGTGATTAACTGTAGGTTCTCTCACAACTCTGAACAGCGAATCGAAATCCGACAGTTAAATATACTTTTTACAATAAATTCAAGATTTTATAACCAAAAAGTGGTGCGTATTGCTACTTTTTACGAATCCATCAATACTTGAAAATGGCAAACCGCTCGAAAGAGCGGGACGCAAAACCACCGGCCTAAGTTTTTTGTTAAATGAAAATACGGTAGCGGGGTTGCCGGGTAAGGATTGACACCGTCCGATGTCGATGCTTTCTGGCGTTGCATTGGAGGTGTAGTTATGTTGTGTTTTAGCGACGGTTGGCGTATTCCACGTTTAGTTTTCCCCCTCTTAATTCTCCTTCTTTTGTTTTTTTCTTTTTTGTCCAGTATCTCTCTGGCTTCCGAACTGACAATTACCTGGACGCCCAACAGTGAAAATGACCTGGCCGGGTACAAGATTTATTACGGAACTGAATCTTTAGATTACACTACTGTGGTTGATGTTGGAAATCCCGCTCCAAAAAATGGATTGCTAACGATTACCGTGGATGAATTTAATCCGGGATTGATTTATTATATCTCCGCTACAGCTTATAACGATAGTGGGCTTGAGAGTGATTATTGTCCCGAAATAGTTTGGGCATGTTCGATGTCGATACCAGAAAACAGAGCGCCGGTAGCCATCAACACTCATATAGATATGTACGAAGATAGTACAAGTAGTGGCAACCTTTTAGCTACTGATTTAGATGGTGATATCTTAACTTTTGCACTGGTTAGTAACGGCTCTCTAGGTAGCGTCGTTATAACCGACACGGCAACCGGTACTTTTACTTACACACCGCAATTGAATGCAACCGGTAGCGACAGTTTTACCTTTATGGTAAATGATGGCCAGAATGATTCAAATATTGCTACAGTGACAGTTGCAGTGGAAATGCTGGTTGCGGTGGAACCTGAATTTTCATTTGAGTTAGGTGAAGTTTTGTCTGACAGTGATTGGTTGAGGGTCACTTTTGATAAAATTTTTATTGATCCTGTGGTAATCGCTAAACCTGCCGGCAACGGCGACGCTGAACCTTGCGTGATTCAGATCAGAAATGTTGATTACAGTGGTTTTGAAGTTCGTCTTGAAAACTGGGATTACCTGACCTGTGAACATGGTCCTGAAATGGTCGGTTTTATCGTGCTGGAACGTGGTAGCTTTATTTTGCCGAACGGGTCGTTGATTGAAGCCGGATACTTTACCACCAACAAAACCATTTCCTATGAAAATATTGTTTTTGCCCAGTCTTTCAAACAAGTACCGGTGGTTGCAGCTAGTGCGATTACGGTTAATGAAGATGAAGCTATGGTCGGTAGATTACAGGACATTTCCATGTCAGGTTTCAATTTTCGAATACAGGAACAAGAGCTGAATGTCCAAGAACATGATTTTGAGAAAATTGCCTATCTTGCCTGGGAACCGGGTTTCGGGTTGGTTGATGATCTTGTTTTTAAAGTGGGACAGACTGGCGATTTAGTGACTCATGACTGGTTTGAGGTTGATTTTTCCGGAAGTTTTGTTAATCCTCCGGTACTGCTTGCGGACATGCAATCTGCGGATGGTGGTGATACTGCAAATATACGTTATGATGCTTTGATATTATCAAGTGTAAAACTCAAAATTTCAGAAGAGCAATCAAAAGACAGTGAGATTTCTCATACAACTGAAAATATTGGTTTTATGGTTTTCGATAGAGTTGATCCAAACGCTGACCTTGACAAGGATGGCTTAAATTTTGCGGATGAGATTCTGCTCTATTTCAGTAACCCAGCAATTTCAGATAGTGATGGTGATGGTCTTGATGATGGTGCTGAAGTTACTTATTGGGGCTTTGACTGGAATGCTGATTTTGATGATGATGGTTTGGTAAATCTATTAGATAGGGATGCCGATGGTGATGGTTATGCCGATGGAGTGGAGCTTGACGCAGGTTATGATCCAGCTGATGCCGATTCCTGGCCCGGTGTGGATAATTCTTTAACGATTGAATTTGGTGACCTGAAACTCGATTCAGAGTGGCAATATGTAACTTATGGAAAAGTTTTTGTAAATCCGGTTGTAATTGCTCATTTAGTCAGTAAAAACAACAGTAATCCTGGTGTTGTCCGGCTGAAAAACATTAATGCATCTGGATTTGACCTGCGCCTTCAGGAGTGGGATTATCTTGATGACAACCACACTTTTGAACGAGTAACGTACACAGTTGTGGAGAGTGGGAGCTATACTCTGGATGATGGGACTAGACTTGAAGCCGGCTACTTTGAAAGTGATGCGGCCTCAACTTATGATCAGATTGATTTCAAGCAAGTATTTAACGTTCAGCCTGTGGTTGTGGCAGCTATTGCGACAATTAACGAAAAAAATGCCGTTTGTGGACGCCTGCGAGGGATAACTACCGGTGGTCTAGAATTCAAGTTGCAAGAACAAGAGGTTAATGATAAGGAGCATGTGCTTGAAAAGATCTCTTATATTGCCTGGGAACCTTCTTCTGGAAACCTTGACGGCGTACTTTTTGAAGTTGGCAAGACTGCTGACAAAGTAAAACACGTAGATTATGCGGTTTATTTTGTGGAGAATTTCAGTAGTGATCCGATTCTACTCACCGACATGCAGACCACCGATGGCGGTGACACCTCAGTAACTCGTTGTAAAACTGTAACTTCAGATAGCTTTGAAGTTTTTATTGAAGAAGAGAAGTCCAAAGATAACGAGATCAATCATACTTCGGAAGTAGTGGGCTATATGGCTTTTCAGTAGAACAACTCAAAGCAATTTGGAGTTCAAACAACTTGACACAGGGGGAAGCTGAGCTGACTCACAGAAAAATGTCACTGTATCTGTGATGGAGCAATTGACTGTTGACATACAAAAGGTTTTCTCATCTATCTGCTGATGACAAAATCTTGTTAAGGGGAGAATAATGACAAGCAAAAATAACAACTATGCTATTTATTTGATTGTTTTCGCAATATCATTTTTGATGACTGGGAATGTTTATGCCAAAACAATGCATCTGCATCCATCCGCTACAGGAACGAAGCATGACAATCATTATTATGAATTTTGGCAAATCCTACCAGTTGCGCCTGGTGATATAATATACTGCCATGATGACGGTACTACATACAATTACTCTTTTTCTTTAGATGGTTGGAAAGGAACTGCAGATCAGCCCATAACTATAATGACTGCATTGGGCGAGACACCCGTCATTAATAATGGATATATTGATATACTGAACTCACAGTATATTGAAATCAAAGGCTTGACCGTTACAGGTTCACAATATGCCGGTATTATGCTTCAACAGGGCAGTCACCACATCACAGTAACAGATTGTATCGTGAAAAACAATGGTGGTGGTATCTGGATTGGAAATGGTGCCGGCACATCTAACAAAATATTAAATAATGAAGTTTCTTCCAATCAAACACAAGGTATTGCAGCGGACCATATTAATTGCACTCCAGGCAATGAAACAATAATGTCAGGTAATCATGTTTATGATAACGGTTATATGGGATTTGAAATTAGTTCCAACTATTATATAGTAGAAAAAAATGTAGTACATAATAATGGCAAAGACTATGCGGGATCAAGTGGCATTCATCTTTTTGCATTCAGCCCAGAGGATGATGCCGGAGACAATAATATTATTCGTTATAATATAAGTTACAAAAACATTGAATTGGATGGTCCCGACGGGAATGGGATTCAATTGGATCAATGGTGCGACAATAATATGGTTTATTATAACTTGTGCTATAGCAATGATGGAGCAGGAATAAATATTTATGATAGCTCTGGCAATACGATTTATAATAACACACTGTATGGGAATATGATTGACCCAGGCACATCCCACCTTCTCAAAGCAGAATTAACTCTTGCCAGTGATTACTCTCACAATATTGATGGGACTAAAGAGAACACGATTACAAATAATATAATTACAGCCACTGGTCCCTCTGTTTATGCAATATATATTGATGAATTGACTTCGGATAATCAAATTAATATCCGGAGAAATTTATTTTTCCAACAAAAGAATTCTCCGATTTATTGGATAAATAAAAATCCAGGTAACTCAATTAAAGAATTTAATAATATATTAGGATATTCAGAGAATTTAGTCCAAGATCCACTTTTTATTGTCCAGTTTCCTCAAAAAAAATTGAACTTTAGCCTTCAAAATGGTTCGCCTGCAGTAGATTATGGGATTAACCTAAACCAACTTCAAGATATTTTAGGTAAAAAAATTTCCGGTACTGGAGCTGATTTAGGTGCATTTGAAACAGAAACAGACGACAAAGCCCCCGTACCACCAATGGATCTAAAAGCTGTCGAAACAAATTGATTTTTCAGCAGCCCGGTTTTTAGTAGCGGTTAACAACCGCTACATTTTTTTTAAGCAATAACTGTTTCCATTAATTCCCACTATTTCGCTTTGCTTTATTTCTATCAGATAGGTAATACCTACACACACATAGAATGAAAAGTGTATTAAATTTAAGGTATCTTTTCCATAATCGGCCAGGCTCCTGGGTTATTCGGTAAAACCACCCCATTCCTAAACGTTGTATCCAAAGTGGAGTTATTTTTTTTCTGCCTGAGATAAGGTCAAATGATCCTCCAACATGAATTATTACCGCTCGCTTAACGAGAGGTTTAATTTGTTGAAGTAAAAAATAACTTTTGGGACAACCTAGAGCAAGAAAAATTATATCAGGGTTTGTTGATTCTATCTCCTGTGTGACCCATGCCATACTCTTTTTATCTTTTGGAGTAACTATTTCGGTGATCCAGCGGGCCGGCTTGGAAAACTTGTTTTCAAATGCCTTTTCGGTTTCTGCGTTGGAGCCAATAACCATTATCTTATGAGTTTCTGAAAAACGATGCCACACCCGAAGTGCTGTTTCCGGGCCATAACAAGTGTCCTGAATATCTCCCCCCAAAAGTTGCAAATACCACACAAGAGGTCTCGCATCAGGAAGTAGAAGGTCAAAGCTGTTTAATGCCTGTCTGAAATCATGATCTGTAGCAGCCAGAGACAGAACCAAGGTATTTGAAGTGTCCACACAAAGAGGTTTCTGCGCCTGAATACTGTCTGATACTATATCTAATAGCTGATCATAAGTTCCCATATGAACTTTTGTTTTGAACACATTAAGTGACGGCAATAGTGATTTCATGCTATAGGCTCCAGTTTTTATCATCCGAGTAAACGTTGGCAGACACTTGCCCAGCGTTTCATATAGTAAGCCATTTGGTGGAAATATGCCCGGGTTGGATCAGTCCATACTTTTCCCTTAAAACGTTCAACCTGATCCTGAATAGACTCACTCAAACAAACAAACATTTCTGGATAACTGCTGCCACTCAATTTAAGCTCAGTTGTTAACCAGGGAAGCAGATCTTCAAGAATCATGATGCCGCCCCATTCATTTGCAGCATCATTCATGTAATTATGAGCATTCCTTTTATGTATAGCTACAGGACTGCCAACTTTAACACTATGCCCCATAGCTTTAGCACAAGCCTGACAAAAATAGCCTGAATATATATCACCAAGTCGATCAATGTTCATACCGCCAATGGGATAATTCATCTTGAGATATTATCTCG
>JAOZLT010000027.1:6236-11662 GCA_029934675.1 Candidatus Altimarinota bacterium
TGAGTATTAATTGGACTCCAGGTATTGACTCCTAAAACTACAGATTTATCTTTAAATGAGATAGAGCGAGCGGGATTAACCATCCATGAGATAGCATCTACGTCTGGATCATTTAACCATAAGCCAGCATTCATGCGAACAGTTGTTGGCTTATTAGTAATTGATTCAAGCTTTTTTTGATGTCTGGCATAATAAGGAAAACCTCTTGCATAGGTTTTAATGTTAGGTGAAAGATCAAGTAACTCACAAATATTGTACCATCCGGCCTCACTACTAACAACATCCGTTTGCACAATATCACTACAAACTATACTATGCGCACCGATAACATCCTCATCGTCTCTGCAATAATTATCATCATCAATGGAGAGCATAAAATCAGAATTTGATTCCAATGCCATTAGAAACCCAATATTCCTTCGATTATCTGAATTAAATGGGATAAGTTCAGGATCAAAACCAACCTTTTTTAGAAATGCTACCTGCTCATCAATAGTTGGGCAAAATATGTTCAGCCCCTTTTTTTTAAGTTCAACACAACGTTTATACGCATTATCAGGCGTTTTCAAATCCGGAATCAGATAGATATTAGTATGATTCAAATGGTCAAATTTCTTTAAATTATTATAATAATTTTCAAGAACGACAGGGTCATAAATAGTTGTCAAAACTATACTTGCTGTTTTTTCTTGCATTATTGCATATCCTTATGTTTATTGTATTATTGAGAGTATAGAGATCTCGATATTATGATAATAATCTTCAAGTGTAAATTTTTTTAAAAACAGAACCCGCCCCGCATCCCCCATTTTTTTTCTTAACTCTGAATCTTGCAGGAATTGTTCAATAGCAACAGCTAAGGCTTCGCTATTCTTAACAGGAACAAGAATACCGGTTGTCCCTTCTTGAACAACTGAAGGAATTCCTCTCCAATATGTTGAGATTACCGGCAACATAAACTGCATTGCTTCTATAATCACAACGCCGAACGTTTCACTTTCAAAAAAAGTCGGAAAGCAAAAAAGATCCGCACTTTGGTATACCTCCCATTTTTTCTCCTCGACACATACTCCCATAAATTGGACCATGTCATTCAAATCATGAAGTTTGATAAAAGTTTCAACACAATCTTGGAACTCAACAGATTCAAAATGCCCCATAAGTTGAAGCCTGAATAGTAACCCGGACTCTTTAATCTGGCGACAGGCATCCAACAGAACAAGCACACCCTTTGATTCGCGAATGACACCAACAAAGAGTATCGTTGGAGGTTTAGAAATAATACCGTTTTCATTATTATATTCAGGGTAATTATCTTTAATTCCGTACGGGATAATAACACTTTTTTTTGCCTGCAAAAAAGAACCATCTGGGGGATTCAAATCAGAAAGTTGGATGGCAAGATCAGGTTTAAAGTAGGCAAAGCGGAACAATAGCTGCGTAAATGGATTTAACTGTCTATAAAGTTCTGAAATTCCACCTGCATGAAAGTGAAATATAGTTTTTTCAAACAACCATCGCGTGCAACATAGAATTACAATATCTCTATACATTGGGATTCTATTCGGTCCAGCTGGCGGGAAATATAGAACCTTAGGACTGTGACAAATTCGCATGAATATTATTTGACAAATAATATAAATCAGGTGGAAAACTTTCCTTAATCGAAATTTCCCGACCTCATCCATCTCTTTTGAAAAATTCATTCTAACATGAACAAATCTTATCTTTTTATATTTACCCTCTAATGTTACCTGCTGCATAATTGCCTGCCCACCAAAAGGCGGTGGTGTCTGCCCGACAAAAAGTATCTTATTCATAATGATCAATCCTTTGTATTGTGTGTTACCTGTTTCCCGTAAACATGGTCAACAATCCACGCAAAACCATAAATAGTCTCATGGAAAAGAGTAGGTATATTGTGATAGCCATTTTTAATATACAGTCCAAATCCAAGAAATGGGACTAAAAAAAATTTCAGGCTAAGGGCAATACTAAGCCAATAAGGATATTGCTTTGCAACAGATTGACCCTGCCATTTTTTAATGGCGAGATATATCGATTCATAACGCAATTTAATAATCCAGTCAGCAGGAGCTTTTTTTACACTTTCACCAATATAATGGATTATTTTAACTTCAGCGATATAACGTAATTTATAGCCTTTTTCTCTTAAACGGAGACAGAATTCATGGTCTTCATAAAACATTGGGATTCTATCATCAAACCCACCAATTTGATCATAAACTTTTTTAGGAAACATCATATATGCACCATGAGTCATATCAATATCTCTATCATCATCATGATCCCAATATGTCATATTGGGGGAATCAAGAAATCTTAACCATGGAAACAATTTATCAAACATAAGAGATTCAAAAATTGCTCCTTTAAGTGTGACAAATTTTCTGGCACAGGCATATTGAATCCTACCATTAACCTTAAGTGATTTAACACCTACACAACCATATCCACTATCATTTTCCAAAACAGAGATCGACGATTGTAATGTGTCAGCAAAAATTTCAGTATCAGGATTTAAAGCGAGAATGTATTTACCTCTGGCTTTAGAGAATCCAATATTATTACCTTTTGGAAACCCAACATTATCTTGTAAATCAAAAAGTCTGACACTTGGGTGTAATTTTTTGAGATTATGTACACTTTTATCTGATGAGTTATTATCGATAACAATAATTTCGTGTTCTATGTTCTCAGCATGAACAGCAATGGAATTGAGACACCTATGAATGTGATGCCACGAATTCCAGTTTACAATAACTATGGATAATATAGTTGATTTGTTTTTCATAGGGGAGACTTTACCTGGATATTTGACAATAACACTGTGAATGATTTATGTATAAAATATGAAAATAAAATGGTTAAAGGTAATATTAAAGATAGTGATATAAAAATATTGGATTTGCTTTGTGTTATTATTTCAATGGCGTCACTTAACAGGATAAAAATTATCATATGAATCAGGTAGAGTTCATATGATAATCTTCCAACAAAAATTAAAAATCTTTTAAGTGGTGGGATTGATTTGCTTGACACTGAAAATAAAAATGCAGAAAGGCTTGCATATCCTATTGATGCGGGAATATCATTGAATGTTTGACCAGTACGACCTCCTTTAATGGCCATAAGCCCCATGGTTAGCATTCCGGTTGTAGCTATAACAATAAGAAGAATATTGTTTTGCACCCAAAATAATTTATTTTTATCTTTGTAATACTTTGCCAACATAATACCCGCGCTAAATTCCCACAAATATTGCAAAAAGAAACTGTTATACATCCTTTCTTCTGCTAAATTAAAGTGAGTTATTGTCAACCAGTAGAAAATTGATATTAGAAGAGCCGTTGCAGTAAATCCCAAAACACCTAGTTTTTGTTCGATTGCAACAATTACAGGGTAAATTATATAAAACTGAATTATTGTTGATAAAAACCAAAAGTGGTGTCCAAAACTGCCAATAATGCTTTCATCAAACATTTTATAGAAAAATAAGTGACCACAAAGTGCATAGAAGCCACTGTCTTTATATATTGGATATATCAAATTAATGATGTAAATTATTAATATTATAATGTAATAAGGAATAAGTATTTTGATGAATCTTTTTTTGTAAAATGTAGTTGCTTTAACTTTGATATCTAACCCAAGGCCAAACCCTGATAATACAAAAAAAAGATGTACTCCCATTCCTCCAATCATTATAGACTTTGACCAAATGCCAGAAACATATGGCTGGCAAAAATGGAAAATAACTATTGAAAGAATTGCAAATCCTTTTGCAAAATCGATGTATTCTATTCTTTGTTTATTATTCATTCTTTGTTTTCGTTCTGATACATTTCAGTGTAATAAAATTTTCCTTGTTCTTGATAATCATTAATACACCTGTTACAGACAATGGAATAAGTCGCATTATCAAAAGTGCCAGAAAATAAAGAATAAGTCCTAAAGGGACTGCGAACATTACACCTAAAAAATTGGTAGCAAGAAATAACCAAAGCAAAATGTTTGCAGATAAGATGCAAACCCATTTCTTGATTGATATTACATTCCCGATAGACTTATTGACATAGATAAATCCAACACCAGCGAGTACAATCTCGGTCAAGAGGGTTGCCCAGGCAGCACCGTTAATCCCATAGGATGGGATTAAAAATAAATTAAGAGATACATTCATAACTGCGCTTAAAGCGGTAAGCCATATCTGGAAAGCTACAACTTCCACCGCTACGAGCACAGTATAATTAAGTATGGAATAAAAAACTAAAACACCTATCCACGCCATTATATTAAGTGCCGAAGCCGCTTCAATAAAATCGGATCCATAACAGATAAGAATTATTGATTTTGAGACAAAAGGGGTAATGATCGCCACAGGAAGAATAGCCATTGATATAATTTCTAAAATCCGGGTAAAATTATAGCGAAGTTTTTCTCTGTTTTCTAACGCATATTTTGACAATATCGGCATTAACGGGTTAAAGATCATTATTGCAAGAATCACTGCCATATCTAAAAATTTATATGCGGCATTATAAAGACCTACCTCCAAATCTCCTTTCATACTTGCCAGCATAAAAGTGTCTGCCCGCATCTGAACCAAAGTTAAAATTCCGGAAAGACCGATGGGAATAGTAACCTTTAGAATTGAATGAATAATCTTCCGGTCAAATTTAAAAATCGGACGGATAACTCTTGAACTCAGTGTAAAAGCTAAAACGACATAAACAATATTGGCTATAATGTATGCACCTATAATCATGTCAATTCTCGGTTTCCAGAATAAAACCAATAGTGACAAAACAAGGTAGATAAAACCATAGCTCACGGAAAGCCATAGAGAGTACCATGGTCGTTCATATATCTGGAAGATAGGTTCAAAAAAACGGGAACCCAGTATAGGAAGAGCTATTATTCCCGATAAAAGGAATAAAAACAGGTCAGGGCGTAAGAACCATGCTACAGGAATAGCAAGCATTATGGTAATACAAAATAATCCAAGCTTGAGTAAAAGAAAGTTGCCAAAATAGATTTGATCATTATCTTGCTTTTGGGCAAGGTCTTTAGCAATAACACTATTAGTACCAAATTCCGCAATGCTAAAAAGTATGCCCCAAAATATTATAAGATATGTATATTGTCCAAATTGCTCTGCGCCAATGAAACGAGCAACCATAACAAAGATTAAAAAAACACAGCCCATAGAAAATACTCTGCCTAAAATTTGGGCAGTTGCATTTAATAGATAGTTTTTTAAAATTGGACTTTGCATATATGGTTTCAGTGTAAAATGGTTAATTTAAAGCATCCATGTGAATAAGACAGGTGAGATATGTGTAATACTGCTTAGATTCAACTTGTAAGTGCAACAGTTAAAAATGTTTTAGTATTAAAGAATA
>JAOZLT010000188.1 GCA_029934675.1 Candidatus Altimarinota bacterium
TTTGGTATATAAAAATTGGCGGTTTGGATTATTCCAAACCGCCATATAACTCTCTTACTCGATTTACTCGGTGAGTTTTTTCACCTCCTTCTTATCCTTGTCGGGTGCTTCGGCTTTATCCTTGGCCTCATCCTTGGATTCATCCTTGGTTTCGTCTTCGGTGGGCGGATCTTCGGGCTTGGCTTCGGTAGCCTCATCCTTCTTCTCGGGCTCGAAGTGCTTGTCGATTAGCTCAACGGCTTGTATCAGTAGCACTTTTAACCCTTTTAACAATTCTTTCATTTGTTTCTCCTTGTGCACATTGGTGCGGTAAATTACTGCTACATGTTGTAGTAGTATACGAGCGTGATTGCTCACTAAAAGAAAATACTGTAACTAGTATTTTCTTTTAGTGAGCAACCATATTTTAGAGAGCTAAAGATCATGATGGAAATTAGGATTACATAAAAAAGTAACCTAAGTTTTCACATCGGTTGGAAAGATTATACTTAGCTTAAGTTGAATGTCAAAGAATTTTTGTTATTTCAGTTTTTTAGCTATCTCTTCTTCTACAACTTCTTCAACGACATCTAGCTCTACATCATGCTCCTTTATTATCTTAACTGCTTTTTTAAGTTTTTTCTCTTGTCCTTCAATTTCCTCATCATGTTCCTTAATTTCTTTGACTGCTTTTTTAAGTGTTTTTTCTTGTCCTTCAAGATCTTCTTCTTGTTCTTTAGTTATTTTTACTTGTTTTTTTAATTTTGCATCTTGCTTATCTAATATTTCTTGTTGCTCCTTTATTAATTTTTTTTGTTCTCTGATTTTTCGTTCAGTTTTTTCAATTTCTGTTTCCTGTACTAATTGTTTACGTTGTATGCCACTGATTTGCTTATGGACTTTTTCAACTTCGAATTTTGCTATTACTGTAAACGCATAGAGGATAAAAGGGATAATTGTTAGTGAATAAATAACAGTAATTATTTTGCTTATTGGATGAGTGGGAATAAAATCGCCATATCCCACAGTGGTTGCTGTCATACTGACAAAATAAAATGAATCGATTAAACTCCAACCTTCTATATAGCTAAAAACTACAGTTCCTAAAGTTAGCAATGCAAAAATTGCAGATATAAGGATTTTGATACTTTCTTTTAATTTTTTTTTGTGAGGCACGTAATTTATTTAAGATTTCGCATTTCTGATTTCGCAATGTCATTTAGCATTTATTCATTTGTCAATGAATGTAAGATTTTCAAATTTTGAAATTGAATGCCAAATCAGAAATGCGAAAGCTGAAATACCTCTATTATTATATCATATTTTCCCTCGTTTTGGAATGTTTTTTCGGGTAGAATGAGTGTCAGATAATAGTTATGGATAATAGTAAGCTTGAACAATTTATTAAAGAACAAGGTTGGTCCGCATATGGTGTGGTGTCTTTTGAAAATGTTAGTAAAAATTTGAAAAAACATGAAAGTGTTTTTCAGGAGTGGGTGGATAAGGGATTTGAAGCCGATATGGATTATTTGAAGAGGATGAAAAATGACCGATTTCATCCCGAAAATAAATTGGTTGATGTGAAGTCTGTGATTGTTTTGGGGGCTATATATAGTGATAGTGATGGTAATGGTAAAAGTTATAGTAAAAGTAATAGTTATAGTAAAAGTAAAAGTTGTGATGAGAAGAATACAATAACTATTACAAATACAAATACTTTAACTAGCTTTAACTCAAAGGGGGTTATCGCTCGGTATGCAAGAGGGAAGGATTATCACAAGGTTCTTAAAAAGAAATTGATTGAACTCTCAGATTGGCTAAAGAATAATCTACAAACTACAAACCTGCCTACTGGACAGGCAGGTTACAACCTACAAACTTATTGTTCTGTAGATAGTGGACCGACGGTGGATAGAGTATTGGCGGAGAGTGCTGGGTTGGGTTTTTTTGGTAAGAATTCATGTATTATAAATCCATCCAGAGGTAGCTATTTTTTTATTGCATCCATTTATACAAATCTCGAACTTCCGGAAACTAGTAATAAAAGGATGCCGAATTGTGGGAATTGTCAAAAATGTATTAAAAATTGTCCAACTGGGGCACTTGTTGCTCCTGGTGTAGTGAATGCACAGAAATGTATATCTTATTTAACTATTGAGAACAAAGGTGGCATTCCTGAAGAATTTCGACATAAAATTGGAAATCGGATATTTGGGTGTGATGCTTGTCAGGAAATATGCCCGTTTAATGTTGGTCGTGCTCATCATCAGGAAATTACAATTGATAGTCTGAAGTCAGATTATGGAGTAGGGGAGTGTTTGAATTTAAAAGAAATATTATCCATTAAATCAGATAAGGAGTTTGTTGAGAGGTTTGCAGGCACTCCTTTGATGCGTGCAAAGAAGCGAGGGTTGCTCCGAAATGCTTGCATTGTAGCGGGAAATAGTGGTAATAAAGAACTGATTCCTGTTCTTGAAATGGTTATTAAAAGAGAATCTGATGAGATGATTAAGGAACATGCAGAATGGGCTATTCGGAATTTATCTAAATAATTATTATGTTAATGTTTGAGACTTATGATAGGGATGATGTTATAAAACTTAAAGGTGCGCAAACATCTGGTTCAGAGCATGATGTGTGGATGGATGGCGAAAGAGGTTTGGTTTTTAAAGTTCCAAATACTTTTGGCAAGGTTTGGCAAAAGATGAGCGCTGAGAAGGCACAAAGAGATTTGGAATCTATGCAAAGGGCGGGTGTTAAATTTATTCCGCAGGAAACGCGTGGTAATGCGTTGGTTAGAAATGGTGGCGATATTTGTGAGCGAACCAGATATTGCACTATCCAAATACTATATGGAATGCCAAATCCTCATGCTTCTCAGCAATCACATGCCCTGACTTATGTTGATTTGTATCATGATGTTGCTATGCAAAGGCAACTTTTAGAATTCTTTTTGCAAGGACAAGAAATCCGAGAGAGGGATGGTTTGGGCTTTGATATGCTTGGTGGTCAAATACTTTCGATGGTCCCATCTATAGTTAGCCCGTTTGCAAAAGAAATAAATCCTAAAGTTAGTAATTTATTGGTTGCTGATACTGATATTGTCTCTATATCTGATTTACATGTAGCTGGTGTGAAAAAAGGGGATATTATTGCTAAAAAAGGTGAGGTTATGCAATGTGATACTCGTATGTACGATTTTGACAGGAAAGGGGTGGTCGGGAGAGCTATAAGATCTGTTTTATTAAAATTACAAGATGCTCAAGATTCAACTATAAGCTCTGTGCTTGAAAGTTTTAATTTTAAAACAGGATTTGATACTGATAGAACGTGGGTTAGAAGAATGGTTAAGACTTTGTTTGAACGTGCTTTGCCGAAAATGCGGGCTTATGCTGAGAGTGCTATATAATTATTTATGATTTGTAATTTTTTTGAAATGAAAAAAATTATTGACTTGAAGCCTTCCCTTCGGTATCTTTTTTGTCGTCGATTGTTATGGGTGACTATCTGCTTGAGGCGGATGGTTAGAGCCTGTAGACAACAAAGGGCGATTAGCTCAGATGGTTAGAGCGCTACACTGATAATGTAGAGGTCGGAAGTTCAAGTCTTCCATCGCCCACCATTCGACTTTGTCTTAGTCACAAAGTTCCTAAGACTTCGCTCATGGTCGGTCA
>JAOZLT010000189.1 GCA_029934675.1 Candidatus Altimarinota bacterium
GGCTATTCAGGGAAAGAGCTAAAATGGAAACAAATAAAATAAAGATAACATAAA
Source organism: Candidatus Altimarinota bacterium (assembly GCA_029934675.1). Lineage (GTDB taxonomy): Bacteria > Patescibacteriota > Gracilibacteria > UM-FILTER-43-11 > UM-FILTER-43-11 > JAJDCE01. Next base: position 55 of record JAOZLT010000189.1, read on the forward strand.
AAGTATAAAATAAAAAACAAACGGCAAAATGAAAACAGCAAAAAATGTACAAATTGACTTTAATGAAAGTAAAGAAGGACAAAAAATAAAACTTACCTTCACGGATGGTATTCCTTCCCGCAAAATAAAAAGAAAATTAATCTATTACGGATTTATACCTGACCGGAAAACAGAGAAGATATGGAAAGTAGGCGAGGCAGATATTTATTTGCAAATGCTTAATAATATTCTATCATTAGGCTTACTTGAGTTGCCAAAAGGTGGACTTGGAATGCCTTATGTTCCTGCAACTGTTTCTTGCGATATACTTGACACCATTGTTCCTGACAGTATGGGGTATGAAACCCATATTGCGATAAGGAGAGTAAGGTCAAAAGTGGGAGACTTACATAAATACGTGGAGAAAAGGCTAAAATATAACACCGGAGAGCTTTGTAAATCTCTTTCTGCCGAACAAATTGATGCTATAGCACTTGCTATTTATAACATTGAAGAAAAGGGCCAGGGAATGATTATTGGCGATCAAACAGGAATAGGCAAAGGCAGAGTAGCAGCCGCTATGATAAGGTACGGAATCCATCAGGGTATGAAACCTATTTTCTTGTCAGAAAAACCAAACCTATTTAGCGATATATACCGTGACTTAGTGGATATTGGTTCAGGCGATCTTGTGCCGTTTATTGTAAATGCTGATGATGCCAGAACTAAAATAAAAGATAGTGATGGTAATATTGTTTATACAGCCCCACACCCATCCGATCAAAAACGGATAATTGCAGACCAAAGGTTGCCTAAAAAATACGACTACGTTGTAGCAACATATTCGCAATTCAATCAGCCCGAAAAAAAACCAGGGAAACCTCTTTTCTTAAAAGCAATAGCTTATAAAAATCTTATGGTAATGGACGAAGCTCATAATGCAGCCGGAACATCAAACACCGGCAAATTTATGATAGAGGTCTTGGACGAATTAAAGGGCGTTGTGTTTTTATCAGCCACCTTTGCTAAACGGCCCGATAATATGCCGCTTTATGCCATTAAAACAGCATTAAGCGAAGCGAATATGACAAATGACGAACTAATTGAGGCAATAAATTCAGGTCACGTAGCATTGCAGGAAGTTATAGCAGCGCAATTAGTAAATGAAGGGCAAATGTTGAGGCGTGAAAGGTCATTTGAGGGCGTAGAGGTTAATTACATAACCCTTGACGAGCAAGCTAAAGCTCATTCAGCAATTGCCGACAATGTAACCTCAATTATCAGGGATATAATTAAATTTCAAAAAGAGCATATTAATAAAATAGTTGACAATCTTGATGATGACCTTGCAGCCGAATATGGAGAAGCCGAAACAAGAAAAGGGACTAAAAATTTAGGCGTTGATAATACTCCTGTTTTTAGTAAAATATTTAATCTTATCAATCAGATGTTATTTTCAATTAAGGCCGAAGCAACAGCCGATAAAGCAATCGAAAGGTTGAATGAGGGTAAGAAGCCTGTCATAGCATTTGCCAGCACAATGGGGAGCTTTCTCGAACAAATGACCAATGAACACGGTCAGGAGGTAAGCAATGGCGATGTGATAAAAGCCGATTTTAGTGAGGTGCTTATAAGAGCGTTGCGAAGTGTATTGCGATATACCGTTACCACCCCAAATGAGGAAGATGTGTACGGAGATGATGATGGTGCAGATAGTAAGAAAAAACCAAATGTCGAATATAAATATTTTGAGCTATCCGAGTTAACACCCGAAGCCCAGGCCGAATATTTAAGCATCAGCGAAAAAATATTATCAGTATCTACCGGAATATCAATTTCTCCCATTGATATAATTATTCAGAAAATTGAAAAGGCAGGTTATAAAGTTGCCGAAGTTACAGGCCGGAAATTAACACTTGACTATAACCTGAAAAAACAAGAGGCTGTATTAGATGGATTAGGTGACGATAATTTAGTAGATTATATTATCCCCATCCATCAAAGACGATTATTGCGTGATATGCTTAAATCAGGTGAAGACAATGATTTTGCACAAATAATAATGAGGCTAAAAAACGACACAAAATTATTACCCGATATTTATGCCACCGATGGCAAGCCAAACAACGAGAAAACGGTTTATCTTCATTATTTCTATGCCGGATCTGATTGGTTTATTTATGAATACGATGGTAACGGAGAAGACGGACGGTTTTTTGGCTATGTAATCCTGAACAATGATGTTGAAATGAGCGAACACGGGTATATAAGTGTGGATAAATTAACAGAAAATGGCAAGGTAGAACTTGACTTCTATTGGACACCCAAGCCACTTGACCAGGCACTTTATGAAGCTAATAGTAACCATTTTCCCGAACCACAAATAGACCATGCATTAGAGAAGAAAAAGCAAGAATTTATAGACTTTTTAAACGATTCTGTTTCACCAAAAAATGAAGCTCCACAAATAGATTATGATAAAAAAATGGCAGAATTGCAAAGTTCTGCAAAGTCACAAATGGCAATGGTTGTTACCCGTAAAAAACTCCCTGTAAACGATGCTTTTCGTATGTTTAACGATAACGAGGTAGATGTGCTTATGATAAACCAAAGCGGATCAACAGGGGCAAGCGCACACTCAATAATCACTAAAAAAGTTACAGCTAACGAAGTAAAACAAAGGTGCATGGTTGTCACACAGCCCGAACTCGACATAAATAAAGAGGTACAAAAACGGGGCCGTATAAACCGTACCGGACAATTATTCAAACCTATTTACGATTATATTTCATCTGCAATACCAGCCGAGCAAAGGCTTATGATGATGCTTAAAAAGAAGTTGAAAAGTTTGGACGCAAACACCACATCCAACCAAAAGCAAAGTGACAGCACGTTCCAAAGCAATGACTTTTTAAATAAATACGGAGATAAAATAGTAACTGATTACCTGAAAGAACAGGAGGAACTTATAAAAACCCTCGATGACCCTCTTGGGTTTAGTACTAATAATAAGCCCGATGGCGATGGTAGAGTGAAAGTAGTTGATGGAGCAGCGCATAAAGTCACAGGGCGTGTTGCTATCCTTTCAGTAAAAGACCAGGAAGAATTTTATAGTGAAATAACCGAGCAATACCTTAAATATGTTGAGTATTTGAAGCAAGCCGGACTATACGACCTGGAGGTGGAAGTTATGAAACTTGATGCCAAAGTGCAGGAAAAAAATGTAGTTATAGGAGGGAAAGGTGGTGAAAGCGCATTTGCCCGTGATACTGTTCTCGAAAAAAGCGTTGTTAATAATCTACGCAAACCATTTACACCGGAGGAATTACAGCTAATGATTAAAGATAATCTCGATGGTAAAGATTCTGATACAATAGTAGCCGGTATTCGTGAAAAACATAAAGAGTTCATGCTTAAAAATATTGAACAGGAAGTTAAGGAAATTAAAGAGAAGTATAAAGAGATTATCAGCCGGATACCGGATGAGAAAAAATATAAAAGGCTGAAAACAGAGAAAGAAAAGCGATTGTTTTATGTGAGCAGAGTAGAAACCTTAAAAGGAGCGACAGAGAGTGCTATTGATAAGGCTAAAAATACTGCCGAGAATAAGTTTAGTTA
>JAOZLT010000190.1 GCA_029934675.1 Candidatus Altimarinota bacterium
CAGAGTACAAATAATACATTTTAGTTCCGTTGTTTTGTTTGATTTGCGTATAACGGACAGGCATCAGTAGATTTGGCACCCTGCGGCCAGTAGCTTCGAATTACCAAAACTTTTCTTCGGTTTAAAGAACTTTCAAAAGAACCAGATGCGTGGCAAATTCCACTGCATGCTTTTGTTATAATTGAATTCCGTAATTTTTAAAACAAACTACAAATTTTTACAAACAAGATAAAATCTAAAACTGAAAAACTTCCGGATTCGCAAGAAGCAAAAACCTTAGTTCTAAAGATTAATCATTTTGACAAATCTATTTTCAAAAATCTTCTATCGCCCAAAACTTTTGTGTTCACCAGAAAGCTTGATTTGCCTAACCAGGGCTTGCCACAAAGTTTGTTAGTAAAGCGCAAAGTAACTTCAGGATTTGAAAGGATTCAAAAGGCGTTGAAAATTAAACTAAGAAACCTCTTTAAATTATCTTGTGCTTTACTGCTCAAAAACTTTACTGAGTATGGTAACGCCTTGGACTACGTGTTCTTGTTCAAACTAAAAGAAAAATAGTGTGCTGCTAAAAAGTGTTGTTCTTCTCAGCCAACTACCCTTTGCGTTTTCCCGGGAGCCACGGATTTGTGGCGCGGAGCACAACAGAATGTGTAACTACTTTTTAGGTCGCAAAATAAAATGGTCGCGTTTAGCGCTCAGAAGTATTTATTTCCTTTATAAATTTTAAACTTCAAAAATACAAAAGGTGTGACTCTTGACTAATTTAACCCCAATTATAACGTCAAAGTTAACCCGCCCGCCAATGGGTTGGCTACCAACTTGGAGCGTGGCTTAGGTTTTTGTTAAACTACTGAAAAATCGCACGTTCTCGCGGGTCGGTGTTGAACGCATTGTTAGGGTATTTCAAGCACTTAACTTGTTTCTGATGTCGAATATGAAGTGTCTTAGATCTCAATTGCTTCTGCTTTAATACTATAAATATTTGATCTTGTGCATTTTACTTTCTCATTGTTGAAAAGGGCTATGTTTTGACCTGAACCAACATGGCTTTTGTAGGCAACTCCGTCATATCCTTCATGTTTTATGAATTCACATAAATACTGAGTCGGTATGTAATGTAGATCTTTCTGTTTTGGTTTTATTGGTTTTGACAACTCATTTCCTAGCATTCTAAAAAATGACATTAGTGTTATTACTCGGAAAAGGGATTCACCACATAAAAATGGGTCATAAATATATGGATTTGATAAATTTAAAATTCGAAGTTCTTTTATGATTTTAAATTTTCCAATAGTAACAAATTCTGTTGTTTCAGGGCGAACCTCATGGATTGCCGTTGATTTGTCAGACGCTAAATATAAATAAGGAATGCCTTTAGGATTGGCTCTTCCAGGTTGAGTTAAATGGGTAGGTGGCATACCCATTTTTCTAGGAGGTATTTTTATGGGTTTTTCAGATTTTCGTGCTCTAAAGAGATAACTTCCAGTTTTGATAGTTTCAGTTAAAATGGGAATTTCACTTAGAAAGCTTAAATCTAATGATTTTTTAGGGAAAAACCTATTTTCTGATATTAATTCTTTGCAGAACTCTTTCCATGAAGTTTCTAAAATATTTGAAGGCTCATCTTCTGCCCCCCAGAACATATCTGAATTTTCTACCCAGCAATCGAGATCAAGGCCTTCGTCTTCATAGATGTCATAAGGTTCAAATATCTCAGATAAAAGACTCTCTACATTGTCTGGTATATCATTTGTAAAAGGGTTCCAGTCTTCAATTAATTTTTCCGCAATGTTTTGACCTTCATGCTCTTTCATTATTTCCATGGGCATGAATTCTTCGATTCGTGTGTAAAGATTAACCAGAGGACTAAAAAGTTCAGTAAGCTCTTTTGGCTCAATACAATGTTTTTTATGGTCATCACAAAAATCGCAATAATTTTTTCCGACACCATTGTTTATTATGTAATCTTTAACTGATTGATTTTCAAAACAATCAGAGCAACAAAGTTTTGTCATATTTTATTTCCTACACCCTAACGACCTGCATCACCAGCCGCGCCGGTATGCCTAAATAAAAAACGGGCGGCTATTCGCGGTCTGCGTGAATGCGATGGTTCGGCACTTTAAGCCTACCCATTATCTGGAATTAAAGGATTCGTTACGATTCCAAAGAAAGTCCTAACTAACCGCCAAACAACGTAAAAGAAAGCAATAGACAAGAATATAGTGCCAGCAAGTGCAACGCCGGAAAAGAAGTCGGATCTATCCTTGTAGAATTTGAAGAAGAATAGGGCAACTGGTGCTGTTGTAAGGCAAAGGGTATAAGCAATAATAGCACATATGGCAAACAAGTCAGAAGAACGGTAAAGTGCTTTGTAGTCGTGTTTGTAGTTGCCTGTGTGTGTTTTTGTTAAATAAGTGGCCCTTAGTGGATCGTTATTCATCGGATATTTTACATGTCGGCCAATCAACGTATAATAAATTCCACCATCCTCCTCATTATCAATTGAACCCTTATTTTGAAGAAAATCGGACGAAGGTAAACTCCCATTCACAAGGGTATATAAAAGTGAATGAATACTTTGCCTTACACAATTCAGTTGTCGCATTGCAAGCATGGTTTCACTCTTGAGAGAAACCAAAAATCTCATGACTGTCAAATTCATAAGGTTGGCACCAGCAAGAACGACCACAAGGGAAATAGAAAGCGAATATTCAATTATTTCAAGCGATGGGTTTGTTCCCATTTTCATCAAAAATGTTGCAATGGCGGTCATAAGGGCTGCAACAATAGCAAAAACGCCAAAACTTAATTTAACCACAGAAATCTTCCTACTTTCTTTTGCATTAATGATTTGTAAGAGGTTGTCGTATTTCCACTTCTGCGTTTCAAGGCATTCTTTTAAATCGTCTCGTACAACTGCCCTCATGAATCTTCTTTCTTGCTGAACTGGGCGGGTATCAGCCATGCCATGCCTTCTATCTTCTCTAATTACAACGGCCTCTGTCATTACTATCCTCCTTTAAAATAAGAAAATGAAATTTTTGTGGTATGATTTTAGCCGAACGCCTGAACTCACTGGTTTTTACGCAGCGTAGCGGAGTATAAATCCAGTGTAGTGATTTGTTATGATTTTTCATTTTACCATTGATGTTTGTACTTTTTTTCATATAAGATTATATTTTTAATAAAGCATCATAAATCTTTCAATAATTTATCAAGTGTCTCTTTTGTGCTATTAACGGGAAGATTAAATCTTTCAGCATATCGTATAACTGTACCACCAAATAAATCCCATTCGCTTTGCTTACCTTTGGCTTCAACATCTCTTTGAAATGATGTTTTTGTTTCATAAGGAAACTGGTTGGCTTTTGAAAAGGAAGTGGCTACAATATCGGCTGGTAGCCCTATTTTGAGAGCCTTTGCAATCAATTCAATTTCCTGCATAATATTTTTAACCAGAATGCCAAGTTTCTCATCATTTTCTACTTCACCAATTGTTTTGTTGTAAGTCGCTGTTACTAAAGCAAAAGATGCAATGAAAATATATTTTGTCCATATTTCAATATTCACATCTTCAAAGAATTCAATCAGGATATCAGCACTTTTAAAAAGATTGATTAGTTTGTCAGGATAAAATTCAGGAT
>JAOZLT010000191.1 GCA_029934675.1 Candidatus Altimarinota bacterium
CTTGATAGCAATGGTAGTTCCGCAAAAATCGAATATCAGATGACTTCCGCTAACGCAGGACAATCTTCTACAGCTACATTCACAAATACTGCCTCAGCTAAATTTACAGACCCTAACGACAACACAGAAAAAACTATTACTACTACCGCAAGCGTATCTGTTTCTGCTCCCCCTTCTGGAGGAGGTGGCGGTGGTGGTGGAGGTGGCGGTGGTGGAGGTGGCGGTGGTCACAAGCAATATGTTGGTGACATGAATCTTAATGTTACCAAGTTGGCATCATTAGATGGTAAGAAATATAGAGATGCAAGCACCTCTGCAAATGGATTAATACTGCCTACATCAGGAACACATAAGGTTTACCTTAAAGTAACTGTAAAAAATCCAAGTGTTGTAACTGCTAAAAACGTTACTTTTGATCCTTACTTTGATGCCGGTAAAAGTGGTATGAGAGCAGGAAGTGTTAAAAACTTAAGCGGTAGAAACGTTAAGATGAGCAATGGAAACATAATTATTGACAAAATATTCGTTAATAAATCTGTTGAATTTACCTACACCGTTGATGTAACAACAAACGGCAGAAGAAACAGCCCTGCTATAGAAGGTCTTGAGTTAGCTGATTACAAATCTACCGCTCAACCAGTACACGATGGTCTTAAAAAAGTGAGTATCGGTAACAAATATCCTACTTACCTATACGCGGGTACACCAAGTAATAATAGTGGTAATAATGATGATGCGGTACTTAAGATGACCGTTGTGCCAGATAAAACTGCTGCTAAAGTTGGTGAGACTGTAAATTATACAATTACCCTAGAGAATGTAAGTGACGGAGATTTAACAGGCCTATTCCTAAATCACGATTATCCTACCGAACTAAACATATCTAATGCTGGTGGAGGTAAAGATAATGGAAATGAGCTTGCATGGCAGAGACCAATACTACGCGAAGGCCAAAAAACTACATATAAATTAAGTGCCGTAGTTAAGAGTGGTAATGCTGGAGATAGAGTTAAGAGCCTAACAAGAGCATTAGTAAATGAATATGATGGTATTGCTCCTGTAGAAACCTATCTAACCATACTAGGTGCAGACAGCCCTATAGATTACCGACTTGCTAAGACTGGTCCTATGAGCTTAATGATACTGTTCTTACTTTCAATAGCTTCTTACTTTGGATATAACGCAGTAAACAGACGTCGCTATACAAACCTTAAGAAAACAGCTTTGACAGATATTTAAAACAAAATTCAGATTACATACGGATGGATCCCCTCTTGCCTTACGGTGGGAGGGGATTTTATAAACTGAACGGCTGGCTTCATCGTTGTACGTGGAGCCAATATCAGCTATAACTAGATAATCTGACAGTTTTGACTCCAGGTACAACCCTACCCGCATTGTGGCGGGTGTATCTGCGTACCGCAGACATGGAGCCAGCCGTTCAGTTTGTAATTTATATACAATTCGTAGTAGATTAACAGCGCAAATATAATTATAAAAATATGCGTGCATTAATACAAAGAGTTAGTAAGGCAAAGGTAACTGTCGACAGTGATACTGTCGGTGAAATAAATAAGGGAATACTGGTGCTTTTAGGTATAACCCATGAAGACAGCGAGAAGGATGTAGATTATTTGGTGGAGAAGATAGTTAATCTGCGGATTTTTCCTGATAAATCGGATCACTTTGACCTTTCGGTGACGGATGTGGGGGGTGAAATACTGGTAGTTTCCCAATTTACTTTATACGGTTCTACTAAAAAGGGTCGCAGACCTGCTTTTAACGATTCTGCAAACCCAGAAATTGCTGAGCCCCTATATAATCTATTCATCGACAAAATGCGTAAAACTGGCTTAAATACATCCACAGGGCGCTTTGGGGCGATGATGGAGGTGGAATTAATTAATTCGGGTCCTGTAACCTTCTTACTTGAGTCTTAATGCTGGATAAACTCGAAATCCGAATATCGAAACTCGAAAGAAATTCAAAATAAGAATTTTCTAATTGTATAAATATTTCGAGATTCGAGTTTTAAGTTTCGTATTTCCTTTCATCCTTCGTAGTTTACTACGGAGAATGGATTGGATTTCGGATTTCGAGTTTCGGATTTGAAACACGCCAGGTGCTGTGTTAAGATTTTACCAACTTAATCAATCAATTATGCCCAAAGAAAGCAATCAACTAATGGAAAAAATCGTATCTTTATGTAAAAGAAGGGGCTTTGTGTTCCCTGGTTCAGAGATATATGGTGGTCTTGCAAATACATGGGATTTAGGACCACTTGGCATAGAGCTTAAAAACAATGTATTTCAGGAATGGTGGAAGTTTTTTGTACAGAGCCGTAAGGAAATTGTAGGTATTGACCCCTCTGTATTAATGAATCCAAAGGTTTGGGAAGCATCTGGGCATGTGAAGAATTTTAGCGATGCTCAGATTGACTGTAAAAAATGTAGAAAACGGTATAGAGCCGATCACCTTATCGAAAATAATATTAATACTAATGTTGAAGGATTAAGCCTTGAAGATCTTAAAAAACTTATAGATGATAATAATATCCGCTGTCCTAATTGTGGTGAAAAGGATTTTACTGATGTTAAGAAATTTAACTTACTTTTTCAGACAGGAATTGGACCTACTACAGTAAACAATGAGCCGGTGTACCTCCGTGGAGAAATTGCGCAAGGTATGTTTGTTAACTTTAAAAATGTCCTGAATTCATCCCGTAAACGCCTTCCTTTCGGAATTGCGGCTATGGGACGCGCTTATAGGAATGAAATAACTCCCGGAAACTTTATTTTCCGTACTCTGGAATTTGATTTAATGGAATTTGAGTATTTTATACGAGAAGAAGATTGGCAGAAAAAATTCGATTACTGGCTATCTGAAATGGATAAATGGATTGATTTAATAGGGATTAATAAAGATAAAACCCGTGTACGGGAGCATACTGCTGATGAACTTTCTCATTACTCAAAACGTACTGTGGATATTGAATATAAGACTCCATTTGGATGGAAGGAACTTTATGGTCTTGCTTACAGAACTGATTTTGATCTGAGAATGCATCAGGAAGCTAGTAAGGTTGATTTAACCTATATGGATCCAGAAACTAACGAGAAGTTTATACCACACGTACTAGAGCCTACTTTCGGACTATCCAGAACTCTTTTGATGTTACTTTTAAGTGCTTATGATGAAGAAGAAGTAGAAAATGCTAAGGGTAATAAAGAATTACGTGTCGTTCTCCGCTTTAAACCCAATATTGCCCCTTACAAAGCAGCCATCTTACCTTTAATGAAAAAACCTGAACTTGTTAAAAAAGCTGATGAGGTATTTGATTTAATTAAAAATGATTTCACACTTGATTTTGATCAGACAGGCAGTATCGGAAAACGTTACAGAAGACAGGATGAAATCGGTACACCGTATTCTATTACGATTGATTTTGATACATTAGATGATGATACTGTAACTGTTCGTGATAGAGATAGTATGAAGCAGGACAGAATACCTATTGGGGAGTTGAAATCTTATCTTAACGAAAGGATTAACCAGTAGTTTTCCTGTTGTTATCCGTTGTGTTCCGATTGTGTTCCGATTGTTTTCCGATTGTGTTCCGATTGTGTTCCGATTGTGTTCCGATTGT
>JAOZLT010000192.1 GCA_029934675.1 Candidatus Altimarinota bacterium
AGTCCATTCAATTTCTTCACCATCTTTGGTTGTAATCTTTCCATTGGTGCCATCAAATTCCATTTTACCTTGTTTATTATCAAACATGTAGTTGCTACTTCCTTTGAAGTTGAATTGTTTGTTCATCATATTACCCATTCCAAATCTTGAATAAATTGGAGAAAGTATAACTCCAATTACCATCATAATAATAAAAGTGATTAGTAACGTTCCAATGGTACCTCCTGTAGTAAGTTTGTGAATAGATTTAAGGACCATAAATACAATAACTAATGCCCAAATACTTCCAATTATTGCTAATTGAGGAATTAATCCAATCCACAAAACAATTAGTCCGTAAGCTATTACTCGAAAAAATTCGTCGTGTTTGGCTTGGCCTTTGAAAATACTTTTTGCTATATAACTTAGTATATAGATGCCGATGATTGTTGTTGCGATTTGTATTATGGCTATTAATATTCCAAACCCTAGTGTAGGTCTGAAAATTGAAAAGAATAGTTGCTGGCCAATAAGTCCTAAAACAGCTGCTGTAATAATAATGTAGTAGCCGAAAGTAGTTTTACTTTTATTCTCAGCCAAATGATGCATGGCAGGTTTTTTTAGGATTGCCACGTGCCAAGCGTCGGTTAATTCTTTTTTGAAATCTGGTTTATGGGACATAATTTTTTTATATTAAAATATATGCGCTTATTGTAATATAAAAACCTCTAAAATAACAATATTTATATTAATTAAGAGTTAAAAGTTAAAATCAGTACATATGTTATGTGTAAATAATATCAACATAGAGACAAGAAGAAGCAGTCGCGCAAGAAGGTTGCGTTTGCAAATGAATAATAATGGTAAGTTAAGTCTTGTTGTACCGTGGCTTGCAAGCAAAAGGAGTATTAATGTTTTTGTGAAAAGTAATACAAAATGGATTGAAAAACAGTTGGTTAAGGTTGAAAAACAAAAAAAACTTCGTCCAACATTTAAATATCGTACTGGCGATATGTTTTATTATTTTGGTGAGCAAGTTGAATTGATTATTAAACCATCTAATCGCAAGCGATCTACTATTAAAGTTCGTGATGACAAGATGATAATTACTCTTTATCGTAAAATTAGCGAATTGGATGGGGTTAAAGCGATTAAAAAAACCATTGAAAAATTTTATCATAATAAAGCTGAGGAAGTTATTCATGACAGACTTCAGTTTTTTAATGAACATTATGGTTTCCCGTATAATCGGGTAACGATGCGTAATCAAAAGAGCAGGTGGGGGAGTTGTTCTGGTTTACGAAATCTTAATTTTAATTGGCGACTCATTATGGCACCGATTGAAGTGATTGATTATGTAGTTGTTCACGAGCTTTGTCATCTTAAGGAAATGAATCATTCTTCTCGGTTTTGGAAGTTGGTTGAAGAAGAGATACATGAGTATAAAGAAATGCGGAAATGGCTAAGGGAGAATCATTATTTACTGACTTACTAGTTAGTCTCAAGTGCGAGTGCGAGTCACAAGGAAAGCACTTGAGATTTAGGACTCTCATTATTAATTGCTTAATTCCTTTTTCAAAAGTTCAGGCAGTTTTGTGCAATTACTCTTTGTTTTGGTATCTTCATCATAATCTGTGCAACAACCTACGTTTTTATATTGTCTGTCAGCATAATCACACCATGGTTTTTCTGATGGGCATTCAAAGATTACCTTTTTGGTATCTCTTATGATTATTTTTTGTGGCCAGGACCATTCGCAGTGGTATTCCGATTGTGGGGCTGCTCCTTTGTCGCGTGGAGCTGATTGTGGAGCTACTGTGGTTTCGGTTGTGGTTGTGTCGGGTTTTTTGGTTTTTGGTTTAGGTGGTTCGGTTGGGCGAGGCTCCGTAACTGAAACCTCCGTAGCTTCAGTGGAGGATGGTTTAGTGAAAGATGGCTCGCTTTCAGATATTGGGGTATAGCCTGTAATCTTTTTACATTCCGTTTTACACGCTGGGATGTTGGATTTGTTGAACATTATTTTTTCACAGGTTTCGGCACAATTTTTGTATTTACTCTTTTTGGTGAAACCAACGAATTTGGAATAACCTAAAATACCGATGGTGATTATTATGGCAAGGATTATCCCGATTATTTTTAATATCTTTTTCATAATTTTATTATCTTGAAAACAGTTTATCAGCCACTGGGGCTGATTGTCCATTTAGTTCTTTTTAAATTACATTAAATATACTCCAGTTAAGAATTTTCTATTAATAACTGGACAATATTTGAATGGCGGAGAGTGTGGGATTCGAACCCACGGTCCCTTGCGAGACAACAGTTTTCAAGACTGTCGCATTCGACCACTCTGCCAACTCTCCGTAAGAGAGTTTATTTAAATACATAACAAAAAGCAAGGTTCTGTTTTTTTTATTTATTCCTTATTAAGCGTAAAATAATCGTTACCATATACTACAAAATCTTTGGTGCATTTTCCTCCGTAGGTGGCTCTGCTTTTGACGGAGACCACTTTGCCAACTCTCCGCAAGAGAGTTTATTTAAATAAAGGATAAGAAGCAAGACTTCATATTTATATTAAAAGTTATTGTATTAGTTACTTTATTGGTGTAATGATTTTTAGTATATTAGTGTTGATTAAATTATATCTATGGATGTTCGTATCGAGAAATCGTGGAAGGAGATTTTGAAAGAGGAGTTTGAAAAGCCTTATTTTTCTGGGTTGATCGAGTTTGTTCGAAATGAATACAAAACAAAGAAGATATTTCCACCTCCAAAAGATATTTTTAAAGCTTTTGATTTGTGTACTTTTGATAATGTAAAGGTGGTAATACTTGGGCAGGATCCATATCATGGATCTGGGCAGGCACATGGGCTTTGTTTTTCAGTAAATCCTGATATTAAAACTCCACCATCTTTGGTTAATATATATAAGGAGATACATGAAGATTTGGGTAAACCGATTCCTGATAATGGTCATCTAGAACGTTGGGCTAAACAGGGCGTATTACTTTTGAATGCGACTCTTACTGTTGTTGCTCATCGGGCAGGCTCTCATCAAAAGAAGGGGTGGGAAGAATTTACGGATTCTGTTATTCGTCTAGTTTCTGATAAAAAGGAACATGTTGTATTTTTGTTGTGGGGTTCATTTGCGCAGAGTAAGTCCGATTTAATAGATCAGTCGAAACATTTAATTCTAAAAGCTCCTCATCCGTCACCACTTTCCGTTTACAGAGGGTTTTTTGGGTGTAAGCATTTTAGTAAGACTAATGAGTACCTTAAAAGTGTTGGTTTGGATGAAATAAAATGGTAAGTTTGGTTAATTTAGTTGTAGGGATATATTATGTTGAATTTCTTTGTTTTGGGTAGATGAAATGCAAGTACTGTAAACTCTAACCGTGAGTGAAAAGTCGTTTTTTATTGTATCTATGCGGTAAATCAACTGTTTTTATCATGTTCCTAAAAAATGTTTAATTCTAGATATTGGGTCAGGAGTTTTTTTCCTTGAATTAATTTTAATCAATTAGAATTCTCCGACTCTTGGGTGGGGAATAAGTCATTTTCTAATGATAAAAAACAGCCTATCTTAATTGTTTGAACCCCGATTCTCGGGATTAAAGGATTGTA
>JAOZLT010000193.1 GCA_029934675.1 Candidatus Altimarinota bacterium
AATGGCATTTAAAATTGATTAGTAATTTTTCAATTTCTTTAAAATAAATTTTGCTAACGTTACCAATAATTGCAATTTTTATAATAGGGAATGTCTCCTTTAAAATAGAAGTAATTTTTATTAGGTCTTCGACCCCTTTGTCCTTTGTTACTTTAGCAAAAAAGATTATATCATATTTTTTTTTGATTTCAGGTTCTTTTATTTCTTTTGGAATATTCATAAAAGTTTCATGCCAGTAAAAAATTGCTTTTGGATTAGATTTAATAATTTCTTCTTTCATGGCTTCCGTTCTTATACCAAAATTTTTCAAAGACATTAGAATCGTATTTTCTATCAAGTTTTTAGTTTTGCGATCTTTACCAAATTTACCTTTTGGTAAACTTAAATTTGTAAATCCCTGTATTGTACCTATTATTGGATATTTCCCAATAAATTGTAAGACTGTTGACGAATAATAAGCATTCTCCAGACCATGTAAATGAATAAGATCAGGTTTAATTTTATTAATATATTTATTGACATTTCTTTTATTTGATTTAAAATTTGTATAGATATCAAATCTAAAGAACCTTGGCCAATGTCTTCCGTAATAGGGTATTCCCGGGTTAAAAAAATGGTAATAAATATTTTTATCTATAAATTCAATATTTTTACCTATCCATCTGTGAGGTGAAATAATATGTAACTCCAGCTCATTTCTTTTTTTTACTTCCTCAATGCCTAAAGTAATCCAGGGGGCAAATTCCTGTATCCGTTTCCTAGGTCTGATTATATTTTGAATGTGATCGTTGGTAAAGTGGCAAAGCCAGACAACTTTAAATTTTCTTTGATCCATTTTTTAGTTCAGAAAAATATTTTAAGGGTTAGTCTTTATCAAACGGGTCACTTTATTAATAACACGTTTATGTAAGGGTTTTTTTCTGTTTATATAAGATTTGAAATGGTATTTATCGTAAACTGTATTACATATGACTTTTTTAGGATGATTCTTAACAAAAAACGCTTCGTCATAAGATCTGAAATGATGTTCCGTTTTTCCTTGTGCATGCAAGCCATAAACCCCAATGTTTGAGGTTAAATTTACCCGGGGAATAATTGAAATCATATTATTTACTCTGAGATAATATTGAAACATGTGATCCCATGTATTATTTCCAGATCCTTTTTTTTGCATCCGGTAAAATAATTTTTTGTAATACTTTCTTTCAGCATTGCTACTTGTAATCTTTTCTAAAAAGGAATATTTGATATGATCATCAGGTATATTTACATTTAGATCAAAATTTGCCCACACTCTTTTCCATGTTGCCCAACCCCAGGTATGTCCATACTTTGAGAAAAAATAATCATTTTTACGCTTTATGTCTAATGGTGTAAAATTATTCCCACTAATTATTCCAACTTTTTCCTCATCCTTGTATTTGTATAACATTTCCTGCGCAAACTTAAAAAAAGAGAAAGGAGCAATAATATCATCTTCTAATATTATAGTGCAATCTTCCTTTTCAAGAACCCTGGAAATTGCAGAGGAAATAGTTATTTCAGCTCCCTGGTTCACTTCACTAAAAGAATAATGAGTTTTGCATTGCCAATCTACTGTCTTTACAATTTCTCTGACCTGTTCAACAAGTTCTCTTTCTCCTTCCTTTCCAATACGGGGTCCGTCAATGGCAACATAGAGTTTTGTGGGTTTAGCTTCACGAATTTTTTTAAAGACCTGTGTGATTGTATCAGGTCTGTTAAATCCTATTAATAAAACAGGAACATTAATTTTCATGAAATAACCGATTTTGGAATAAACTTCATTTAATATTTAAAAATTGAAATTTAATAATACTGAATAAAAGATTTAAGGATTATTTATTGCATTCTACTGGCTATATATCTGTGTATCTTTGAATAATAATCTATTTTTAAAGCCCTTGCCAGAGTTAAGATTCTTCTAAGTAAATAGTTTGAATATCTGTTATCTGATTTAAGTTTATACAGGAACTTTTCTATTATCAAATTTTGACCTTCAAAAGCAATTTCTTTACTTTCAAAGATATCCTTACTATCGCAATTATGGTATAATTCAAGATACTTCAGGGACAATGATTCCTTAGCCAATTTATAAATATCAGGATCAACGGAAAACTTTTCAAGTGCATAATCAAGTAACTTTCCCCAGGAATCTAAAAAAGCTTTTTTCTTTTTACAATCAATGCCCTGAGTGGCAGAATTGGGTAATAATTGTCGGACAGCTGTTGATTCAGGTATGTATCCAACTTTGCCTTGCGTGGCGATAGCCAGCCAAAAAAAAGTGTCTCCCATCGCAAGATTAAGATTTGATAAATCATCTAAATATCCTGTGATCAGATTTTTTCGGAACATGGTAGTACAGGCATAGATCATGGAAGTCCGGCCAATTAAGAGGGAGTTAAAGATATACCCTGACTGGAAATAACCGGTATCTTTCCAGATACTTTTTCTCCAGGTTTTTTTTGTTACATTGTATTCATCCAGATCTGTATGAACCATTCCGTAATCCGGATTTGCTTCCAGAAGATCCACCTGCTTTTGTAGTTTCAATGGGTCTGTCCAATAATCGTCACCTTCGCAGAGTGCGATGTATTTGCTTCGGGAACGGGGAATATTGAAAGTCCGTGAACCTTTCCTACCTTTTACATATTGGTTTTCTGTTTCATAAAGTGGCTTAATTATTTCGGGATATTTTGCTTCATACTCCCGTATGATTTCTTCTGTACCGTCTGTAGAAGCATCATCGTGAATAAGTACCTCAATAGGGAAATTGGTTTTTTGGATTAGAAAACCTTCAATGGCATTATGGATGTAATTTGCATGATTATAAGTTATGCAAGTAATACTAACCAGTGGTGTTTCATCCTTATACCATTCCTTCATAATTTCAGGTTGGGTTCTCACATTTATTTTTCTTTTCAACTTATTTTCTTCTGAGGTGTTAAAGTCGTTTTTTGGTTATACGGAAAAAACCTATAAGATTGATTTTTCAGAAATTACAATTAATACTAATGGTGCTAATCAATAGTTCTATTATGATTCTATTGGCTCTCCCCACAATTTGATAAAACGGTTCTTCTCCATTTCGTTTTTAAAGTCTATCAGGCCTTGACGATAGTTGAATTTTGGTTGGTAACCCAGCTCGTTTACCGTTTTCGAAATATCATGGATGAACTCATTGGCATTTGGTTTGTCCGGGCAATATACGATTTCTGATTTTTGATTTGGAGGTGAAAATACATCAATAATCCCTAATATTTGTTCCTCAAGTGTAACACCAATATTTCTACCTACATTATACATACCCCCTCCTTTTTTAGTCACAATAGATTTTTCAACTATTTGGCAGAAATCCTTTACATATACAATTTCCTTTTTTAAATCAGGCTTGCCCCATATCTCAATCGGCTCTCCTTTACGAGCTCTTTCGATAAGATAACGATATGCTCTCATTTTTCTTACCCCATTAACATAAAAGAAAGGATCAGGAATATAAGTGTAAATAGTAGGTAATCGAAGCACAAATCTCTTTAATCCATATTGGTGGTAGAAGTGTTCAATTAAATCTAC
>JAOZLT010000194.1 GCA_029934675.1 Candidatus Altimarinota bacterium
TTATTCAGGAAGTACAACCGGATGAAATTTATAATCTGGCAGCCATGAGTCATGTGCATGTATCTTTTGAAATGCCGGAATATACCGCTAATGCAGATGGTATAGGAACATTACGTTTATTAGAAGCCATTAGAATATTAGGAATGGAGAAAAAAGTAAGGATCTATCAGGCATCAACTTCTGAATTGTTTGGTAAAGTTCAAGAAATTCCGCAGACAGAAAAGACTCCATTTTATCCGCGTAGCCCTTATGCAGTTGCCAAAATGTATTCTTATTGGATTACTGTGAATTACAGAGAAGCCTATGGAATATATGCATGTAACGGAATATTATTTAACCATGAATCACCCATTAGAGGAGAGACTTTTGTTACCCGAAAAATTACCAGAGCTGTTTCTAAAATTGGAATGAATTTACAGGATAAATTATATTTAGGAAATTTAGATGCTAAACGCGATTGGGGTCATGCTAAAGATTATGTACGAATGATGTGGATGTTATTACAGCACGATACACCACAAGATTGGGTAATTGCTACCGGAAAAACTACTTCTGTAAGAGATTTTGTGAGTATGGCTTTTGCACAAATTGGTGTAACTCTGGAATATAAAGGAGAAGGAAAAAACGAAAAAGGTTATGTGAAGTCGGCTACAAATCCAGATTATCCGATAGAAATCGGAAAAGAAGTTTTGTCAGTTGATCCAAGATATTTCCGTCCAACCGAAGTAGAAATACTCATTGGAGATGCTTCCAAAGCAAAAAATGAATTGGGTTGGGTACCTGAATATGATTTAAAAGATCTTGTAAAAGATATGATGCAAAGTGATTTAAAGTTAATGCAAAAAAATCAGTATTTGCATGATGGTGGTTATGATGTGTTGAATTATTATGAGTGAAGCAGTGAAGCAGTGAAACAGTATCACGGCATAACCGTATCATTGAATAACTGCCTAACCGCATCACCGAATAACAAAAAAATTATGAATCATAAAGATCTTGAAGTTTGGAAAAGAAGTATTGATCTAGTTCTTGAGATTTATAATTTAACAAAAGAACTTCCTAAAGAAGAAAAATACGGACTGATATCACAAATAAAAAGATCATCGGTTTCCATTCCATCCAATATTGCTGAAGGAGCAGCTAGGTCTTCTACAAAAGAATTTATCAGATTTCTTGATATTGCTAATGGTTCTTTGAGTGAGTTGGAAACACAATTAATAATTGTAAACAAGTTAGGTTTTTTCCAAACAGAAGAATTGGTAGAGAATGATTTAAAAATTATTAGAAAAATGCTTTACCGACTTAAAGAATCTCTTAAAAGAAAATTATAAAAGAATTAATCTGTATCACAGCTTCACCGTATAACTGTATCACCGCATCACTGATTACTATAAACAATCAAATATGAACAAATTATCACGTATATACCTTGCCGGTCATCGAGGTCTCGTAGGCTCTGCCATTAAGAAAATTTTAGAAGCCAAAGGATATACAAATATTATTACCCGTACGCATAAAGAATTAGATCTATTGGATCAAAAGGCAGTAGCGGATTTCTTTAAACAAGAAAAACCCGAATATGTTATTCTGGCTGCTGCTAAAGTAGGTGGTATTATTGCCAATAACACTTATCGCGGTGAGTTTATTTATGATAATTTGATGATACAAAATAATGTGATCCATCAAAGTTATTTGAATGGAGTAAAAAAATTGTTGTTTTTAGGAAGTACCTGTATATATCCTAAAAATTGTCCGCAACCTATGAAGGAGGAATATTTATTAACTTCCGAATTAGAATATACCAATGAACCTTATGCCATAGCAAAAATAGCAGGTATAAAAATGTGTGAAAGTTATAATATCCAATATGGGACAAATTTTATAGCGGTACAACCCACAAATTTATACGGACCCAATGATAATTTTGACCTGGAAAAATCGCATGTTTTACCGGCATTATTAAGAAAAATTCATCTGGGTAAAGCTTTGGAAAATAATGATTGGGATACTATCAAAAAAGATTTGAATAGATTGCCTATTGAAGGAGTAAACGGAGAGAGTACTGAAGAAGAAATCCTAAAAATTTTATCAAAATACGGTATACGTCATTCCAAGCACAACGATAGTGGAACGAAGGAATTTCAAAGTAGTCAAAAAACTTCTCACCCTTTAGGGGGAGATGTCCGAAGGACAGAGGGGGTAGAAGTCGAGATATGGGGCTCAGGCAAACCACTCCGTGAATTTTTATGGAGTGAAGATATGGCAGATGCTTGTGTTTACTTAGTGGAAAATGTAGATTTTAAAGACCTTACTGTCATTCCGACCGAAGTGGAGGAATCTGTTGAAGTTAGAAACACGCACATCAACATCGGTACAGGCAAAGAGATCTCCATAAAACAACTTGCTGAAACCATTAAAAAAGTAATAGGTTATCAAGGTGATTTATATTTTAACACCTCCAAACCAGATGGTACTATGCGTAAATTGACAGACCCTTCTAAATTAGAGAAATTGGGATGGAAATATAAGATTGAGTTGGAAGAGGGGATTGAAAGTATGTATGAATGGTATTTGAGTTAGAGTGAAGCGGTAAAGCGGTGATGGAGAGATTGGGAGATGTGATAATTTGAAGATTTGAAAATAGTGAAAAAGATGGAAAACTGGAGTCTGAAATTTTACACTTTTGATATTACGACTTTTGACATTATACATTAAAATATTGTCTCTCCTGATAGCTATCCGGGAAACGCATTTTTATCTATCAGATAAATAAAACCACCATAAAAATAGATATCAGATAAATTTCATGCAATTTTAGAGATTCCTATTGTTGGGTTAAGTTCCGAGCACTCGGGATACCCTGAGGTTTAATACTTTTTATTCACTCATTTAAAACTAAATATGAGTAATTTAAAATTTGATAGGGCTTTATTTTGGGATATTGATCCTGAAACATTAAAAGTTAATAAACACTCTAAATTTATTATTGGGAGAGTATTACAATATGGAAATCTAGAAGATTGGTTTGAACTAAAAAACTTATATGGTTTAAATTTCATTGTAAATACAGCCCAGTCTATCAAAGATTTGGATAAAAAAACAGCTTCTTTTTTATCTGTAATAGGAAATGTTCCTATAAACAAATTTAGATGTTATACTACAGAACAATCAATTCCAAAACACTGGAACTTTTAAAAAATATTCAAAACATTGATATTTTTAAAAATTTACGTTTAGTTGGAGGTACTTCTTTGGCATTACAAATTGGACATAGAGAATCAATTGATTTAGATTTTTTTGGTAGTTTGAATGCTGACAAATTAGAAATAGCAAATGCTTTAAATAAGATAGGTGAGCTAAAAAAAAGGCAATCTACTCAAAATATAAATATTTTTATGGTTAGTGGTATAAAAGTTGACATTGTTAATTATCCATATCCTTGGTTAGATAGTGTTGTTAAGGAAGATGCTTTAGCATTAGCTAGCAGAAAAGATATTGCAGCTATGAAACTTTCAGCAATTACTGGAAGAGGTAGTAAAAAGGATTTTATTGATTTGTTTTT
>JAOZLT010000195.1 GCA_029934675.1 Candidatus Altimarinota bacterium
AGGTCGGTAATCTCCACTTTTTCGGGGATTATGTCATTTGGGAGTTTAATGATTATGAAATCATTGAAAGGATTTGGGGAAATGGATAACTTACCCACATTGTATTGAAGTGTTTGGGTTTCGGTATCAATAACCAACTCAAAAGAGCAAGTGTCAACCACTTCGTTTTGCTGGTTTTCTATTGTCCAGGCAATCGTATAATTACCGACTTCAAATGTTTCCCCGGCAAGCGTTTCCAAGTTATTGTAATCGCTAACGAGCGTCAGGTCTTCATCACAGGGGTTCATGATGGTATCGGGATCAAATTCATTCCCAACGACCGTATATGTATTGGAACTTCCTGCCGTCCTTATCTGGTCATCAATGCAGCTTATTGCAGGTTGGAATTCGGTCAATGTTGCTGCACCGGTATAATAGTTATTGTCCTGGCTATCGGTGAGCGCACACCGGAACTGATTCCCAAACAAATCCTGGGGAACCCCGTTGATTTTCAACAAAGCTTTGTTTGCACCTTGAAACAACGCATTGTTTTCGATATTTGTCCAACCCGAACCGTCGTCCATTTGCCATTGAAACACTAACACCCCCGCCGTTAAAACCGTAAAAGAAACATCTCCTCCTTCACAGGCCATTTTGTCGGATGGGTCGTTGATAATCCTAAAATAAAAATTTTCTGCCCAACTCAAATTTTCGGCTGGCCAGGAACCCAATGTTATATCATCGTAGCCATCATTATTAATATCCCCAACGGCCACGGCCCTTATATCCGGGTCAACGGCATACGTATTGGCACCAAAGCTTTCCCCGGCATTGATATTCCGAAGGTAGTAAGCCCTGTTGACCATTCCGGCCGCTGAAATGATATCCGTATAACCATCATTATCCAGGTCTCCGGTCGTGTTATTATAGGCTGCGCCCCAGGTTTCGATTTCATGGTCGGTAAACGTGT
Source organism: Candidatus Altimarinota bacterium (assembly GCA_029934675.1). Lineage (GTDB taxonomy): Bacteria > Patescibacteriota > Gracilibacteria > UM-FILTER-43-11 > UM-FILTER-43-11 > JAJDCE01. The sequence goes on from JAOZLT010000195.1 coordinate 950, forward strand.
CGTCCTGATTGTTGATGAGCCAGTGGGTGTTGCCAGGATTGCAAACAACGTCAAGATACCCATCGTTGTTAAGATCTGCTGCGCTCAATGAAGTGGAGTAACTTCCATAATCCGCTGCAATTCCTCCTGATGAAAAATTGCCATTTCCATCATTGTCCAGAAAACCTATTTTATTGTTATCGGAATAAAAAATATCCTCATCGCCATCATTATCGTAATCCACAAAGCAAACGCTCATAGGCGAAACTGTATCACAGATTATGGTTTTCAAAAAAACCCCGTTGCCCTCCGTATTGTAATAAATAACGATTTTATTATCGTTGGCAAGAGCCATCAAGACATCCACATTATTGTCCCCGTCAATATCGAAAAAATCTATGCTTGCCGGACCATTGCCCTGTGTATCGATATAAACAGGCGCACCAAACTGGCCTGAGCCGTCAATGTTCGGAATCCAGAAAAAGCTGTCGCCCATGGCATCGGCCACGAACAAATCCTCAAAACCATCGTTGTCGGCATCGGCAAAACCCAAATCCCAAATATTGTAGCCTGCATCAAAAAGAACGTGTTCATCACTAAAAGAACCGCCCAGCCCCAGGTTATCAACCCAGCAAACAAACTGTCCATCAGAATAAAAAATATCCATGTTCCCATCCTGGTTATAATCATTCATCGCCAGATGCCAACTGCTCTTGATCTGATTGATGTTATGGACAACGAAGCAACTCTTCCCGTTAACAAACCAATAGACTGGATTCGTATAACCAGACTCCCAGGAATCAAGCGCTGCAATGTCGATGAGGCCGTCATTATTGAAATCGCCTGAAGCCAAACCATGAGGTTCACGAACTTCAGAAGAAAGCAACTGAGCTTGGAAGTCAAGGCTATCATTATTAAACAGATATATTCTATCATCATTCGGGGCCGAAGCCACGATATCCATATCACCGTCGAGATCGAAATCGGCCACAGCAAGACCATAGGCATTGGTTAGCGTTTGCGAAATAATAATCTGGGGGGAAAAATTCCCGTTTCCATCCAGGTTATGGTACCAAGCTAGTTTATTGTCATTCTTTGAAGTAGAAATAATATCGATGTTCCCATCGTTATCCAAATCGGCAGTTACGATATTTGTAATGAAATCGGCCTGATCGGTAATAACCACCTCGGGCAGAAATGAGCCATCGCCATTGTTCAGAAAAAAAACGATTTTATCGGACTGCCCATATCCTGAAATAATATCGGGCCATGAATCATTGTTCAGATCGGCAGTGGTAACCACAACAGGAATCTGTGCCGAAGCAGTAACAATAATCGGTTCCGAAAAACCACCAGAGCCATCGTTCAAATACAGAAGCACCGAATTGTCGGTTTTTTGTGCTGACAAAACATCCATATCACCGTCCAAATCCACATCTGCTGCCGTAACACTTGCGGCCAAGGTGGCATCTTCGTTCAAATAGGGTTGAAGCGAAAAAATACCATCACCGGTGTTTTTGTACCAGCCCACTTTATTGGAAACCTGCGAAACGGCCAAAACATCCATAAGGCCATCGTTGTCCAAATCAGCCGAGAACAAGGAAGTACAATAGTGAAAATGAGTCCCGAGAAGTATAAAATCATCAAATGTGCCCGTTTCAGGGTTAAACAAATTGCAACTTATTTCATTGTCACCAATAGAGGAATACACCACATCATCGAAACCATCATTATTGAGATCGACCGAGATAACCACCAACGGATTATCGGGAGATTCGCTGATAAGTTGCATGGGGCTGAAAACCTGTGCATTTGCACCTATCAATACAAAAACAAAGACCAATAAAGCTAATGTCTTTTTCATTATTCCTTGATTATCCTCTTTACAACAACCGAGTTGCCCGAATGCAAAGTAAGGACATAAACACCCGGTGGACAGTCATTTAAATCGACCCTGGTGTTCTGGTCCACTTCCTTCGATCGATAAACCACATTACCCATCACATCCGTTATCTCAAAACTTAGCATACCTTTAAATCCTCCTGTTTTTAGGATAAAAAACCCATTGTTCGGATTGGGATAGAGCATGATGTTATCCGCATCCAATTCATCAAGACCGGATATAACAACCGCATAACAGTCCGACATTGCCGAACAGGGGCCATCCGTTAATATAACGGCATAATCACCTGTCACTTCGGGCGTGAACGATTGTTCGGTAGCACCATCGATGAAAGAGGAATCGGCACAATCGATCCATTGGTAGGAAACCCCGATTGCCAGGGATGTCAAGGTATTGCCCATAAGCATAACATTGGTGTTCAGGTTTTCATAAAATGATAGGTTAACAACCTGGTTTGAGTCGCAGCCCACCCATTCGATATATTCCCCCGCTTCCATCTGCCATATCCCACCGATGAGCAAACTATCACCATAGCAGAGGGATGTATCCGAATACAGCAATGTCCCGGGTTGGTAATAATAAACCAAATCCCCATCATTGCTGGAAAAACGGCCTTTGTAAATATCAAGGAAACCGTCATTATTGATATCAGCTGATTCAAAATCGTGGGAGCTACCCGTTAAATAATTACTTGTAACGGTAAATGTTCCCGGATCGGCAGGATTATTTTA
>JAOZLT010000028.1 GCA_029934675.1 Candidatus Altimarinota bacterium
ATCTTAAAATTATTGAAACAATTATAAAACCTGTAATTGATGGAGTAACTGATATGTCCATTGGTGTAAGAGGTAATAGAATGCAAAGAATAGCCAAATTTTCAGCTTTATTATCTGGAGAGAGAGCATTAAAACGAGAGCTTTGGGATCAATTGCCTAACTATTACAAAAAAAAATTCAGAATTGAAACAGGGCTTAATAAATATGCTAAACATTACGGAAAAGGTTTTATATATCACCTGTTTGATGATTATTTTCAAACTCTTAAAGAAGTAAAATATGGATTTATTAAAGGCTTTAAACAACGCATGCTAATGTATTGGGACGTATATTTAGCCTACATTACTTTCCAAATTTTTCACTATCCTACAAAAAAAAATAAACTCCCACTTTACATTATACAAATTTTATTCAGCTTTTTAATCATTGGTCTAAGTTTGATTTTTATTGGACTAGGAACACGAGCTGGATTTAACTACTTATGGGATTTCGGAAAAAAAATATTGCAAACCAATCCAAACCAATCTTTTATACATGTTTTGATGAAAATAGTTAAAGATATATCACACAATAGCTTCAAAATCATAGGCTTAGGACTTCTTGGCTTCGGTTTTCTTTTTCTTCTATTCAATATAATAGCCTTATTCAGATGGAGTAAAAATTACAAAAATAAAAATTTCAAAAAATAACTTATTAAAAAATCAATATTGATATACCACCATATTATCGTTACACTCGGACTGAAGTCACGAAGTTTTAAACTCAAAATATAAAAATAAATTTTTTTTGAAACAAGTTAAAAAGACAAATGATAATCTAGTAAGTAAACTTTTTGATGAATACAAAACCTAAAATAGCAATAGTGGCAGACTGGCTAACAAACTATGGAGGTGCTGAAAGCGTCATCTCTGCTTTTCATGAACTTTTTCCTGATGCACCAATTTATACCACCATGTACAGACCTTCAAAAATGCGAGAACTTGGAAATCTTAAAAATATACATACGACATGGCTCAATAAACTCCCTATAAAACATCAACTACTACTCAGTCAAATGCCTACAGCTATTGAAATGATGGATTTGGATAAATATGATATTGTTCTTTCTTCATGCCACAGCGTGAGCAAGGGAGTAATCACAAAACCTAACACACTTCACATCTCATACTGCCACACACCAATGAGATATGCATGGGAAGAATGGGATTTAGAAACACGCTTAAAAAAATTCCCCCGCATTCTTCATGGCACCATCAGGCGTCAAATTAAAAAAATAAAAGAATGGGATTATTGCGCTGCACAAAGAGTTGATGAATACATAGCCAATTCATCTTACATTTCAAGTCAAATTAAAAAGTACTACAAACACGATTCACATGTCATCTATCCACCTGTACATACATCAAAATTCAAACCAACCGATAAACCCACTGAAAACTTTTATCTAGCTGTCGGCCGACTAATACCATATAAAAAATTCGATTTGATTGTCGAAACTTTTAATCATTTAAAACTTCCATTAAAAGTAGTTGGGATAGGACCTGATTATAAAAAAATAAAACAAATGGCAAAGATGAACGTCGAAATTCTTGGGCGTGTAAGTGAAGATGAATTAAAAGATTTATACGCAAACTGCAAAGCTTTCATATTTCCACAAATAGAAGATGCTGGAATTGTTCCACTAGAAGCGATGTCTGCAGGCCGACCAGTTATAGCCCTAAATCGTGGAGGAAGTTTAGATAGTATGAAAGAAGGAGTAACTGGAATATTTTTTGAAAAACAAACTGTCAAATCACTTTCAGATGCTGTCAAACGCTTTGAAAAAATGAAATTCAACCCACAAAAAATCCGCCAACATGCAGAGGAATTTGACGTGGAAAGATTTAAGGAAAAAATCAGAAAACATATAGAGCTTAAATGGAATTCTTTCCAATCAAATCTCTGAAAGCGAGATTGCTCGTCATGAGCAAAATCGAATGAGCCAATCTCGCTCAACTAACTTACCTACCCACTGAAAGCGAGGATGGTATCCTCGCCCCACCGACAGCCTAACCAAACCACCATGAAAAAAAATATAGTCCTAATCGCACATGATAACCTAAAAGACAAAATGGTCGAATGGGCAAAACTAAACAAATCAAAACTTACAAAACACAATCTGATGGCAACTGGCACAACCGGTAAACTGCTTTCAGATAAACTTAAACTTAAAATCAAACGTTTTAAAAGTGGACCTTTAGGTGGAGATTTACAAATCGGTTCTAAAATATCGGAAGGTAAAATAGATATAATGATTTTCTTCTGGGATCCGCTTTCCCCACATCCTCATGATGTTGATGTAAAAGCACTACTCCGAATTGCAGCAGTTTATGATATCCCCACCGCAACCAACCCAAATTCCGCAGATTTTATTATGACCTCTCCGCTACTCAATAAATAATTTATAACTCATAATTAAATGAAAAAAGTAGGTCTCGCTCTCGGAGGTGGTGGCGCACGTGGTTGCGCGCATATTGGAGTAATAAAAGCACTTCGAGAAGCTGATATCCCAGTTAATTATATTGCTGGCACCAGTATCGGAGCACTGATTGGAGGTTTTTTTGCCACAGGGAAAATTGAAATTATTGAATACATACTTTCTCAAATTACATGGAAAGATGTAATGAAATATTTTGACCCGGTTATCCCAAAACGTGGATTATTTGAAGGTAAAAAAGTAGTAAAGCTTTTGAAAAGTGTTTTAAAAGACATGAAATTTACAGATACTCAAATACCTTACATTGCAGTTGCAACTAACTTATTAACAGGTAAAGAAATTGATATTAATAAAGGAAAAATCGTTGACGCTATTCGAGCCAGTATTGCAATACCTGGAATCATTACGCCTGCAAAATGGAATAGAAAATATTTAATGGATGGTGGAGTTGTTAATCCGTTACCAGTTGATGTAGTTAAAAAAATGGGCGCAGATATCGTAATTGCCGTTGATTTAAACCACTCATATATTCAAAATAGAAGATATGCAAAAGGCTATCAGAAAATGGGGAAAATCGCCGGTTGGGTAATGCCATCAAGACCTAATATTTTAGACATCGCTGAAAGCTCAATCTTTATGCTTCAGGATCAACTTACAAAGAAAAATCTTGAAAAACATGAGCCAAACTACCTGATTCGACCTCAAATCGGACAAACAAGCGTATTTGATTTTCATAAGGCTAAAAAATTAATTGCTGAAGGTTATAAACAAGGAAAAAAGATAATTCCTAAACTGAAAAAAGAATTAAAAATGTAGTATTACTATAATTACTATACTTACAGAATTTACAGAATTACATTACAAAAACGTATAATTATAAGATTAGAGAATTGAAAAGATTATCTCAAGTGCAAGAAATTAATCTTTCATAATCTTATAATAGTAAGCAAAGCGAACGTTTATAATCTTGTAATAACCCTTTTAATCTTGTAATTTTCTAATAGCCTCGAAGAGGCGTTTTGTAATCTTCTAATAATTATTTCTTTTTACTTTTAGTAATAGTCGGTTCTTTACCATAAAAGGGCTCAATTAAATCATATTTCTTTTGCGATAACAAAGAATAACCACCAATCACCTTTCTCCAAGCCTCATCTGGTGATAATAAATCAGCTACCTCATCAACCTCCGCCATCAGCTCACCATGCTTCTCACTCAACTGTCCAAGCCACTTAATCCCTGGTCGAGAACTTAATTCATAATGACATTCTGAAACGGAGATTATCGACTGAACAAAATCTCTTTTATACTTTCCAAACCCAACCATAAAAACTTGATCTCGATTCATTGTTTGAAGATATATAAAATCAGATTCATCAGTCCGATTACCATACCACTCATCTGTTTGTACACCAATAATTGGGATTTTAAGCTGATGCGTAAACTGATTCGCTACCGAAATCCCCACTCTCAAACCTGTAAAGCTACCAGGGCCCTTAATCACAAAAACACCTTTTAAATCAGATAATTCGACATCAGATTTTCTTAGTAATTCATCAATATTCTTCAAAATATCATCCGACGCATGCCGACTATCTAATTTCAAATAACCAAAAGATTCATCACTGGTAACCAGAGATATTCCTGACTGTTCCGTTGCTGTATCTACGCATAAATACATGGGTGAATTTTGATGGATGAATTTTGATGGGTGAATAAAAAAAGAAAATCATAAATCACCCATCACCCATCTTGAATCATGAATTAAAAATCGAGTTTCTCCACTTTTACATCTTGATAATAATATTTAATTATCTCCTCATATCCTTTCCCATCCTTAGCCATCCCCTCCGCACCACAACCACTCAAACCAACTCCATGACCGTTCATAGAAAATCCTTTGCAATAAGGATCATCAACGGATTGAAGATATGGTGTATGTTTCCAGCCCCAAACTTCCTCCGCACTACGTGTCCTGCCGTCATCTGAATTAAAATACGGAGTCTTTACTAGTTCTCCATTATAAGTAACCACCACATCTTTTGTAGCATTAACAGCATTCACAAAATTAGGTGAACGTATCTCTAAACCATAACCAAGATACCTTTGAAATATTGCAGGGTCATCACTTCCATCATAAGATTTTCCGGGAAATTTTCGATTATCGTCATCCATATAAAAACGTGCATATGTTCTTGCTAATATGGCAATGGTTTTCTGCTTTTCAGTAAGTGTATTATTAGATGCTTCAGCAAGCCCTTTCATATAATCTTCCAGTGGTAATTCATTAATAAATGCTGTCGTTCCACCCACTACGCAGACTTCCATCACCCCCCTAAACATATTATCATTTAGAGCCAAATTCCAAGCTGGTCTTCGTTCCATTGTGATGATTTTAATAACACCTCCGGAATCAGGAACAATACGCACCACACTTGCGGTTTTTGTAGTATTCCCAACCTGCATATGAATATTATTTAAAACTTTTCTTAATTTTACACTATTTAAAGCCGCCATTGAAAACAAAAGTTTATTATTTTCATCATAAACCTTATAATTTTTATCCGCAGTTATTTGAGAATTATTATCTTCATAAGAAATTCTCACTCTAAATATATCAGATGATATAACGACAGTATTTGGATTTGTAACAATTGCAGGGGTTTTTACAGTAGGTTTTACAATTGTTGTTTTAGGAGATACAGTGGTAATTCTTGTTGATCTCGTTACTGTTTTTCTATCAAATACACTAAAATCCCACCTTACAAAGCTACCATCAATCCATCCTACATGCTCAATTACCAACTGGAAATACTCTCTGAAAATTCCTTTACTATTGGGTTTTACCTTAAATTTGAATGTCCCAATTTCACCAGGCTTAACTTCATTTTCTTCTAATGTTGCTGCTCTGAATTTATTTTCCCATCCATCTTCATAATATATCTTACTTAACCTATCTTGCGGTTTTGTTGGGGCAAGGTGTATTACATTTCTACCTTTATTTCTCCAAACAGCATTACCAATATTTTTAAATTTAACCTCAATCTCCTTTTCTTCTCTTGGTTTAATACTAACGAATCTACTGGTTTGACTAATTAGTTGAGCTCTAAGTTTTGGTTTTTCAACATCAATCAAATAGCGAACCCATCCACCCTTAACATACTTATCATCAAACCTTGGTCTTAAAAGTATTCTATGTCGCCCCTCCTTATATGGCGCCTGTATCCAGAAATTAAAATCAACTGTTTTACTAGGATTAACAGAAGTTAACGGAGTTAATCTTCTCTTAAAAGATTTAATCCCTTTTGTAACAACAGAAACATACATATTATCCTGATCCCATGCCAAATCACCACTATTTTTCATAGTCAATTCAATCTTTCTCATTTCACCAGGCAACATTTTTGGAATAACTGATTTACTAATAATTTTCGCCGCATGTGTTGGTTCTCTTACGTTAATTTCAAAACTCAAACCTCTATCATCCATCCAATGAACATTTTCAATTAGTGGTGTAAATCTTTCTTTTATCCTACCCTCAACATTAGATGGTATATAAAGATCAAATAAAAATGTACCCTTCTCACCTGGTAACACCTCACTTTCTATCAAATGAGCAATACGAGTTGCATGCTTTTTTACTAATAAACTCCGCCTATCGCGCAATGCTTCTGTCCCCATTCGAATTGGATTATCACCATAATTTACCCACTTAACATTACCAATATTTTCAAGTGTGATTGTTCCACGAACTTTTTGCCCCTGAAACACAATACCATTTGGAAGTTTCTTACTAACAACACGATAATCAAAACGGGGTTGCGAGACTTGGATAGGTATAAACACAGCTGATTTAGACAACTTATATCTACCATTAACAACAGGTGCTAATTCGAATACTTCTCTCGCTCCATAATATCCAGCCTCAAACTCCACCTCGAATGTTGCAATCTGACCTGGTGGCACCTTATTTTCTTTCATATCGGAAGCTACAAAAGCCTTATCTGAAATAATAGGAACAACTCTAGCTTCTTTTCTATTATTAAGCGCCACATGCAACCAAGTATTCCTATCCCAAGTTTTTCTTCCAATATTTTTAAATTTCAATTTTACTTTTCCCCTCTCATTTGGATCCAAAGATACCGTATTCACACTACTAATAAAATCTGCATTATAATCCAATGTAACAGGGCTTAGTGTAGATTCACTAAATAAACCGCTTCTAATTAAAAGAGATGATCTCTCGCGAATCCTTGAAAAAGATGCATACAATTTTTTACCGGGACATGATGTGGCCCCCACATCTCTATGGCCTATAATATTAGGCATCATCTTTCCTCGAAAAGTCGAATACCCATCAGGATCAATATTATACAACACTGATTTTTGAGCAATTAATTTGATTAATGAATTCATTGCCGGTTCAGAAATATTCCTAGTTTCATAATTTCCTATAATACTTATACCTACACTACCATTATTATAACAACGCGCATGAGCTCCGATAACCTTACTTCCACCATATCTTCCCTCATAAATATTTCCTAAAGGATCAATTATATAATTATAACCAATATCTCCCCACCCCCTAGTTACCGCATGATAATAATATATAGCTCTTAACATTGCCCGATAATCTCGCCCATCCATACGCTTATCACCGGTTAAATCTCTGAGTTCTGAATCAGTATGATGAATTACAAATTTACTAACTTTTTTCGGATACGATAATGGCCATATCAAATGATCACCTGAAGGACTATATTTTACGGTTCGCGATAATTTAACTTCATCTTTATATTTAATATTAAAATCACCACATACATCTGAATAATCCTTTTCCTGACCATTAGATTTAAATAATTCCTCTAATTCAGGATTCCAAAAACGCAAATTCTCATCAGCACCCCATTCATTACGCTTAATTATCCTAACACCTGATGACGCAACCAACGGTCCACTATATAAATTTTCAGTATTCGCACTACTAATCAAATCCTTTTCAACAAAAACCAAATTTACATTTAACACAATCTTCGCACTATCAAATCCCCCTATCTGCTTAAACTGAACAGATTTTACTGGTGAAGTAAAAAGGATTGTATCATAACCAAACCCATCATCATGTATATCAGCCTCTTTCCAAAAGCCTCCGTTTAACGGATCAAAATTCACCATCAAACCTTCAATTTCATTATCAGCCTGAATAATAACGGAATTAAAAAATTCCTCCTCAAAAATTACATCCGAATACAATATAGAACCAAACTTCTCCAACACAACCTCATGTTCGGAATAATCTTTTGCATATGACTGCTGAAATCCAAACATAAAAAGAATAAACCCGAAAAGTATAATGCTTAACCAACGATTAATATTTTTTTTGAAATCCATTTTTATATATTTTGTATACTTATTTTATCACACAATTCAAAAAACGACAGGCTTAAGACTTACAACTTAAGACTTAAGACTTAATAATTAGTCATTTGTATTATCACAAACATCCATTGATTGCCCCATCCGTTTCTTATGAGCCCAATCAAGTATCGTACGAGCAATACCATCAGGATCAGGAATATGATCAATAAAAAAATCAGATGCATCACCTGCAGCAGTTTGAACTGTTAGATTTCCATATTGCAAAATAGTAGGTAAAAAGCCACTTATTTCTCCAGTTGTATCTTGTATCTGTTCTAAAGGAGTTGATGTTACTGTTCGTTTTAAAAACGTAACTTGTGTAACATCAATAAGTCTATCAGAAGTTAATATAAAAATATCAAATTCCTCATCAATCCATCTAATACAAATAAAAAGAATACCATAAAGAACACACATACTAATAATTAACCCGACAGTAACACCTCGGTAAAAAAAATCAGCCAAAGGATAAGCCATAAACCAAAACATAAGGAACAAAAATGCAGGCAAAACGATTACTAGAACAAAAGCCATTACTATCTTTACATAAACAATCGGATGCTTATATATAAGCATAAGAACTTCCTCACCCTCTCGCTGACCCGGAAATCTAAATAAATTTGGCAAAATATGAAAAATTAAATTTTAAATTTTTTATAACTTATCTATAAAAATTTTAAGATACATTATTAAGTTTATCAATATCTCTTAAATAATCTATTGGCTTTGTCTTTTTTTGTAAAGTCGAGGTTTCTGTAACTCGTCTTTCCTGACGCTCAAGAATATGCTCTCGCTTCACCCTGTTCATCTGCTCTAAATAGTAATGAGGATTAGGTACAAATAAAATTACCATAGGAGGTGCAGAAGTAGATAAAGTAATAATTAACGCACCATAATTCAAATAATTTCTAAAAAGACCATGCGCAACAACTCCTATATCCTGAATTTTTGTTAAATCAATTGCATCATTATCATTTTTTAAAAAAACAGTCTTACGAGCAATAATAATTCTACAATTTGTAACGATAATAACATTAAAAAAGAAGTTAAATAACTGTAGAAAAAAAGTATCAATAATAAAAATTGATGCAATAATCACCAAAAATGCAAAAAATGCATATAAAACAGTAATCTGAAAAACAATTAAGATTATACCCAAAATCAAAAATGCGAAAAGAGCCAACAAGCCCACCGTTAAACCAAAAATAAGAGGCTTCAAGAAATGAGTCCAATGTTTACGAAAGAAAAATTGAACCGTTTCGTATTTCATCACCCCTCCATGTGACTCTAAATCACTCATAATATTAAGACTTAGATTTGAACTAAGGAAGGCGGTTAAGGACTTTTATAATAGCATAAAATCTAATTAAAGCAAATTTATTTACAAAATCTACTATAAACAATGTACAATATCAATTCAGATTTCAGATTTCACATTTCTGATTTAATTCATAATTTTTAATTCCTAATTCATAATTAAATTTCTACCTGTCCCACTATGACATGGAATTCATAATTCATACCTGTCCCGCAGTAGGCGTGGAACTCATAATTAATAATTACTCTACGATCATTATCGAGCCCACCCTTTTGGGCAGTACATTTGACCCAAGAACCTCCCGGAAAACAGATAACAGAATATCAATCCACCGTAAGACTCTCGGATAGCAAGTCTGGCTATTCGCCAGTCATGTCCTAGAGTGACAACAGGATGGTGTATATAAATTTTAATTTCGAATTTCGAATAACCAATTTCCAAAAGATATCGAATGTAGAATTTCTAATCTTCCAATCTTGTAATAATGAACGAGTGTAAGCGAGAGAATGTTTGTAATCTTGTAATAGCGTAAGCGTTTGTAATCTTCTAATAGCGAAGCGTTTCTAATTTTTTAATTTCTTATTCTTCTCCCTATAAACTAATTTTACAAACATAACCGTAGCATTCCAAATACGAACCACACGTCCAGGCTCACGAAAAAGCCTCCATAACCACTCCAAACCTACCTTCTGCATCCATTTAGGAGCACGTTTAATCTTCTTTGCAAAAAAATCAAATGATCCACCTACACCAATTGCTACATTAACAGATTTTAATTTAAATAAATTTCTATAAATCCAAAACTCCTGACTCGGACTTCCATACGCAACAAATAAAATATGTGGTTTTGCCTGGTTAATAAAATCACATATTTCATCCTCATCACTTTTCTCTGGTGTCCCAGCATAACAACCTACGAATTTAGCCTCTGGATATATTTTAGATAACTTCTTAATCGCTTTATCTGCCACGCCATCAGAAGCTCCTAATAAAAAAATATTCCAACTCTTATCCTGAGAATAATCTACAATTTTTGGAAATAAATCTGAACCCGTAACCCTTTCTTTTAAGATTTTCCGTGTTTTTTTTGGAAAATATAAAATCGCAAATAAAGATTTCAGAAGCTGAAAAAAACTAAACACCTTATTTTTTAGTTTTGGACTATGTAAATAATTTGCCGCCCAAAGAATCCCAATACCATCAGGAGTTCTTATCTCCGCCTTTTCTAAAATATTAAAAAACTTTTCATCCTTCGAAGCATTAATAATCATTTCAGGATTAACAGTAACAATATAGCCGTTTTTATCCTCAGAAATAAATGTCTCAATTCTACTAATCACATCTTGATAAGAAAAATTATCAATTAGCACACCTGTAATGTCTACCTTTTTTTTCATAAATTCCAATTAATTCCCAGCTTAAGACTTACGACTTTTTCTTAATAATCAAACATATGTTAAATGACTGCCAGAATTTTACCCGAATTCCTTTACGAACAAAATAAAATTCCTTAACTTCCCATTTTGATTTCTTGAAACATTTTAAAAGCTCTCGTGGTAAAAAGGCATGATAATAACGCTTTTCTTTATAATGCCCCCACTTAATCCATAAATCATTCCATGAATATTTTAGACCAAAATGAATAATGAAATTAAAAATAGATTTTACTAAATCTGAAAAATATTTCAATTGAAATAAATTCCAAACAGTTAATATCAAAACACCATCTGTCTTAAGTACACGATACATCTCATCAACAGCACGTCGACGCAATCTTCGACCGGGAATATGATGAAAAGAAGCAATTGAAAAAATGGTATCAAAACTTTTATCAGATAAATCTAAATCAACCATATCACCAAATTCAAATCTCGCATTTGGAAAATTCTCTCGCGCCTTATTCAATAATCCAGAGCTATTATCAACACCTAAATAATCGACTTTTTTAAATTCGAATAATTCATATAATCGCCCATTACCACAACCAAGATCAAGAATCTTTGTATGTTTCTTTACATATTCTAAAAAATACTCAAATTCCAACCATTGAATTTTTCGCGTTTTATCGAATTCGCTTGCAATAGAGTTATAAGCCTCCTTCACTTTATGCCGAATTTTATCAGAAAAATTTTTTCGCATATTAAAAACTAAACTTAGTATAATGATACAAAGCAAAAATCAAAATTTAA
>JAOZLT010000196.1 GCA_029934675.1 Candidatus Altimarinota bacterium
CTCTTTTATTTCCGTAAATACAAATAATACCCACAGGTTTTTGAAACAGTGGGAAATTTTTTCAATTGTATGCGTACAAAACCTATGCTAAACTTTCGTGGCTTATTAATTTATGAAACATGGAAAAAATATTAATCATTACTCAAGTTACAATTTCAATTCTACTGACGTTACTCATATTAATCCAAGGTAAGGATGAAGGCTTTTCCGCATCTGGTGGAGGAGGTGGGAGTTTCCAATCTACAAAACGAGGGCCTGAAAAAGTTATATTTATCACTACAATAATTTTAGCGACACTTTTCTTGATTAACGCTTTAATGTTTGCATTTGTCTAAACTAAGTGCGAGTGCCATTCCTTCGCTTAAAGCTACGGAAGACTTTGCGAGTCTCAAGCCTGCCTGCCGGTAGGCAGGTCTCAAATGTTTTCCTTGTAACTCGCACTTGAGACTACTTTATTATGTTTAAACGCTTTAGCCACCTCAATCAGCTGGAAAAAATTATCGTTGTTTTTTTGTCTATTATAGTTGTTATATCCGGTTTTCAAATTGGACATGCTTTTTACAATGAACATTCAGAAATACAGCCTATTATAGGTGGAATTTATGTAGAAGGGTCGGTTGGCAAAGTAAAACAAATTAATCCCCTTTACGTCCAATTAGGGAGCGTTGGTCATGATATAACTCAATTAGTATTCTCCGGACTTACTAAATATGACCCTAAAACTGGAAATATTATAGCCGATTTAGCTGATTATACTGTTTCTAGTAATGGCAAAGAATATACATTTGTTATTAAAGAAGGAGCCAAATGGCATGATGAAGTTGATATTACAAGTGATGATGTTCTTTTTACTTATAATACCGTAATCAAACATCCAGGTTTTAACGGCTTAATCCTTAATTATAATGATTACACTGGCATTAAGGTTGTAAAGGTAGATAATCGAACCGTTCAATTTTTACTGGAGGAAGCTGATTCATTTTTTCTTGTAAAAACACTAACTGGGCTTCTACCTGAACATGCTCTTGCTCATTTCCCAATAGAAACGCTGGATTCGTCCCCATTCAATATGATGCCTATTGGCAGTGGTCCATATAAATTTGTTTCTATGGTGCCAATAGACAATTACGATGAAATAACACTTGAAGCTTTTAAAGATTATTATGGCAAACAACCAAATATTCCTACTATTCAGATGAAGGTTTTTTCAAATTATAAAGATTTAATTAAAAAACAAGGTGAATTAGATGGAATCAGAAATGTACCTGCTGAGTTTACTGAAAAAATATTGAATAAGGGTCGATTATCTCTTAATAAGTACTATTTACCACAATATGTAGCAGTTTTTATTAATATGCAATCTGACGCTCTAAAATCAAGCAAAGTACGACTTGCTCTTCAACTTGGAACTGACAAACAATCCCTTGCTGAAGAAATTGGTCAAAGTAAAATAATCGACACCCCCCTTCTAGAAATTGATCAGAAGAACTGGGTGTATCAGTATAGTGTGAATAAAGCGAATGGCGCCCTCTTTGAAACTGAGTGGCAATTACCTGACAAACAAGCAAAAGCAATTGATGAAATATTTGATGGCAAAGATGAGGATAAAGATAAAACTAAAAAAGATAATAAAGATGAAGAAAAAGGTGAACAATTTTTAACTGGTCCTAATGGTGGAAAAGATTGGCAAACAACTGATACTAAGGTTACCATTTCTGGTATTGTACCGCCAAAAACAAAAGCTATTATCGTTAATGATTATGAGCTTAAGAAATTTGTCCCTGGTGATGCGGGATGGAGCTATGTAGCTAGTCTTGAATTTGGGAATCTTAAGAAGGGTGAAAATGTGTATAATATATATGTTGTTGATTTTAGTGAAAAGAAGAGACTTGTTGATTCCATTACCATCACTCAAGGCACTGCAGATGAGTTTATGGAAAAGGAGTTGGTTGAAATTGGAGAAGAAAATAATATAGCAGAAGTAATCCCAATACGAAAAAACAAAAGTAGTAAGCAATTGGTATTAAAATTAGTTGTACCTACTCAACCTGAATCATATAGTAAAGTAGCGTCTATATTAAAAAATCAGTGGGCAAAAATTGGCATTGGACTCAAAATCGAAGCCCTAGAAAATGATGAATTTCAAGTAGCTTTATTCAAACGCGATTATGATCTGTTGATTTTTGGACAGAACTTAGGCTATAATCTCGACGCTTATCCTTACTGGCACTCAAGCCAAGCTAAAGAGGGTGGATATAATCTTTCTCAATTTAAAAACTTTATTGTAGATAGCTTACTTAATAAAGCGCGCCAAGAGAATGATGTGGAAAATCGTAAAAAAACTCTCAATAGCATTCAGGAGATTATCAGTAAAGAGATTCCCGCCATCTTCCTTTACAGTCCTACATACAATTTTGCTCTTTCAGATATAATCCAAAACGCAAGCTTCGATAACCTTGCTACTACAACTGATCGCTTTGCACGCATTCAGGAGTGGTATGCAAAAGTCGATCGCAAATTCAATAAAGATATTGGCGTACTAACTTTCTTTAGTTGGCTAGGGAAACAATTCTAATTTAAAAGTCTCAAGTGCGAGTCTCAAGTCTCAAGTGCGAGTGTCAAGTCTTAAGTGCGAGTGTCAAGTCTCAAGTGCGAGTCTCAAGTCTTAAGTGCGAGTGTCATTCCTTCGCTTAAAGCTACGGAAGACTTCGCGAGTCTCAAGGCTCATATAGTTCTTAATTATTAATTCTTAACTCTTAATTTAAATACAATGCAAGTAATACTAAAAAAACGTGTTCCGAAACTCGGAAATGAAAATGATGTAGTTAATGTGAAACTCGGCTATGCCCGAAATTTTCTTTTACCTCAAAAATTAGCTGTTATTGCCTCGGCCCATGAGCTTAAATTAGCTGAAAGCATGAAAGCTAAAATGGTAGCCAAGGTTGAAGCCGTACTTGAAAACGCAAAAGAAATTGCTGAGAAACTCAGAGGCATAACACTGTCTTTTAAAAAGAAAGCTAAGGGTGAGAAGCTTTATGGTTCCATTAAAGAAAAGGACATTACCGATGCTCTTGCTGAACAGGAAAAGGTTGAAATCAAAAAAGAGATGGTAAAGCTTGATGAGCAACTAAAAGAACTTGGTGAACATAAAGTAAAATTACAGCTTACTGAGGATATTGAGGTTAAGATTAAAGTTGTGATTGAAGCGGAATAATTAATAATTCCTAAATACAGACTAGGCTATAGAGAGATAATTTACTTCTTTTTATAAAACAATTATTTAAAGGGTATTTTCTTGGGTTTGTTTTTGGCTAGCAGTAAACGAATTAATCATACACGGTGTTCTAATGTGAATCAGGAGTTTTTTCGTTTGAAATAACTTTAATCAATTAGGATTCTCCGACACTTGAAGTGAGAAGTAAACCATTTTCTAATGATGAAAAATAGCCTATCTTAATTGTTTGAACCCCGATTCTCAGGATTAAAGAATTGTATAGATTTCGCAGATTGATTATTAGAGCAAAAACTCCTTTTTCTCTATTATTACTCTC
>JAOZLT010000197.1 GCA_029934675.1 Candidatus Altimarinota bacterium
TTGCAAACGCGCAAAGCGTCTTAAGGTATTCATCTTTCCAGATGCGTTTCAGTTCGCAAGCTTGTGTTTCTGTATAAATACTTTTCATTTTCTCAAACACCAGAAAACTGATTGTAAAAAACGACGAATATAATCGGCCAAAAAATAGCGTTGTTCTGCAAACTCACTTTGTTTCTCTAACGTCCAGGTTCTTGCGTTCTTCCGGTAAACTTTGGCATTGTCACATGATCATCCGCGCTGATTCCCTCACGGACGAAAACTTTCTTTACCGTCAAAAAAAGAATCTTCAGATCCAACCACAAAGACCGGTTATCCACATACCAGACATCCAACTTAAACTTCTCTTCCCAGCTAATCGCATTGCGGCCGTTCACCTGGGCCCAGCCGGTAATTCCGGGCCGCACTTCATGGCGCCGGGCCTGTTCCGGCGTATAACGCTCCAAATATTCCATCAGCAACGGACGCGGCCCAACCAGGCTCATATCACCCTTCAGCACATTCCACAGCTCCGGCAACTCATCCAGACTGCTCGCCCGCAGAAACTTTCCAAACCGGGTCAACCGCACCTCATCCGGCAGCAAAAACCCATCCGCATCGAGACCATCCGTCATCGTCCGAAATTTCACCATTTCGAACGGCTCACCATTCACCCCCGGCCGCACCTGCTTAAAAAAAACCGGTGAACCAAGCTTTGTACGAATCACAACCATCACAACCAGAAGGAGAGGAAACAAAACCAAGAGCCCGACAAACGATATGAATAGATCAATAAAACGCTTCATTTGCATTTACCCTTCTCGGGTTCCATGGACATAAGGTCCAAGTAAATCGGCAAATAACAATGCATTAGTGCGGGAAAAACTTTTTTCAGCCGTCGTGCGGGCGGCCAGTTTATATTTCCCCAACAAATCCTCATTTTTATCCAGCTCCAGGATTTTTTCCGCCATCAACTCATGGTCGCCGCTATCAACAGCTATACCGCACTCATTTTCCACAACCATGCTCGCCAAATCAGTTGGCTGACTGGAAACAATTACCGGAACCACGCCGGCTGCCATATAGTAATATGATTTACTTGGCACAATGCTCCCTTCAGTACCCGGATGATAGGGAACAATGCCGATATCCCCGGAAGTCATGGAAAAAGGCAACACCTCTTCCGGCTGAAACGGAAGCAATGTGATATTTCCCAGCCCCTCATCCTTAATCGCATTTTCAACCAGCGACCATTTGGCCCCCTCGCCAATAAAGAGAAAATGGATATGAGATTCTTCCTTTAGCAAACGAGCAACTTCAAGAATTCCTTCTATGTCATGCGTATTACCCATGTTTCCTGAATACAAAACGGTTGTCTTTCCCAACTGGCCATGTTGCCGGGCAAACCAGTTTGCTTCTTTGTCCAGCGGCTTAATCGTTTCAACATCGGCCCAATTTGGTATGACCACAGCCTTACCGGGCAAAGTCTGCTTCAGGTCATAATGAGTTTTCAACAACGATTCCATATCATGGCTGATGGCAATAACCGCATCCGCATGTTCCAGAATCAAACGGTTTAAACGCCGCCATAGCCTGGCGACAAAACCGTCTTTAAGAGATCCCAAAGCAATCAAAATATCTGGATACACATCATAGACTAACACGACATAGCGTTGCTTGCGGATTCGTTTAAAGAGATAACCAAGCACCCCTAAAAACGGAGGGTTGGAAACAATAAAGAGAAGTGCAGTTCGCTCATGTTTCAACACCAATGAAAATGCCGCAAAGAAATAACGAAACCAGGAAAATAAGCGACGCAAATTACTTTTCCGGTCATATCCCGGGGCACTTTCAATGGAAAGATTATCCGTTCCTTCTCGCGCAACAGTATGCGGATGCCCCGTGTACAAAACAGATGCACCCAATGCGCCGGAAACATCCTCTGCAAGTTCACGAAAGAGCGGCCCGGCCATCTGATTTAAAAACAATATTTTCGTATTGGACTTGTTCACGCCCAAGACCCCTCAAGCAAATGAATGATAGTCTCCAGTTCCACGCAAAAACCCAAAAAACCTGCGTCCAGTAACTTGAAATGAACGTTGTCGTTTTCGATCAAACGCAACTCCAGCTCTTCCATAAGAAACAGAGCCAGCAACCTCACCCTATCTTCAGGCCCACACGATTTCAAAAGAGGCCATTCTGGAGGCAATAGAGAACGATCTATCGTTCCCTTCAGTGCATTCTTAAATCGTATTGCAAAACCGGCTGACCTGCGAGAATAGAGCACAAAAACAAGAGCATCGTAATCTAATTGCCGACGCATAGTGTATTCCCAGTCAATCAACCACGGGCCACCATCGCCCACAAGAATATTGGCCGGCTGAAAATCCCCATGAGCCTGAACCGTGGAGATACAGGAACTACCCTTTTGGGCAAAGGCAACAAGTTGCGGCACTGCGTTGCCGAGAAATTCCCGCTGCGATCCCGACAGCAGGTGATTCCGCTCCATCAGCTGCACAATATGGGATTCAACCTTACCAATATATTGATCTGCATCATCTTCTCTGCGGGTTGTTTCATAGAGGTCGAACAAAGAAGGCATAATCTGAGCAAGAGCATCTCTGGCTTGGCGTTGATCTTTCAGCCGGTTAATCGGGGTTCCAAGAATCAGTTCTTCACGATACCATTTTCCGGAAGGACAATGCTCAAGTATTCGAGGAGCCAGTAGCTTCGTAAACTCACTTCGAACTGCAATATCATTTAACATCAAATCCAGATCAAAACCATGCTTAGAGATCACCGAACAATGCCGCTGGTGATAGTCCAGCAAACGAATATGATGGTTTCCGCCGATAATCACCATCTGCTCGGAATGCGCAACCGGAGGTTCAATATCGACAACCGCATTGGCAAAGAATCTGGAACTGAACCGGTTGGTAGCCAGCGCCACATACAGCTTATTCAAAGGAGTTCGCCACGGCTTGGCACTTCGCGAAAACTCATAGATCGCCGGCAGCAGCGGCTCTTCCCGGATATCTGGCCGAAAGATAATATTAAGGTAGGGATTACAAAGCCAGCTTTGCTTGCCGTTTTTCGTCCCGCCCCCCTCTCGCCAGACTACCTGACAGGGTTCGCCGGACTGAGACTCAAAGAAATCGACCAGCGTTTTCTCCAGAATTTCAGCGAACGGCTCGCGCTGAAGCAGCAGACTAACCCTCATTTACCGGCCCCTTAAGAACCACCCCGACAATCTCGTTAGAGATTACATAAATAGAACGCATACAGTCAATCACCCGGCCATAACCTTGAGTGGAAAAGTCCTGATAATATTCAAGCCGCTGACCAAGCACCTCGGCTGAATCCGGGAAAGGTTCGTTTTTGAGTTTCCCCCGCCGTATCGACTCCTCAACCGGAATCAGCAACATAAACGCATGGTCTGGTTTTGGGGTCACCAACTCCAAAAACTTCCACATCGGCCATCGTTCAAAATTCGATCCGGGGAAATTCAAGGTAAAATCAATCCAGGTGTCCTGCAGATAGCGATCGGCAATAACGGTTTTCCCAGTTAACC
>JAOZLT010000198.1 GCA_029934675.1 Candidatus Altimarinota bacterium
TTACCTTTAAATTTTCTTTGTACATCTAAGAAAGTGAATGTCGTTATGATATGGCATTCGTTGGTGTTTTTTATTTAAGGGGAAATTTTCTGATTGGATTCAGAAATAATTTTTGCTTGTATTAAAGAGACAAATTGTCTAAAATAATCGGGCTTATTGTTTGTATGTTCGGATGGTGAAACTTGTTTACTAGTAGACAAGTTGGTAGATACAAAAGATAAGTTATAAATAGAATATAGATTGATTATCGAGACTAAAAAATATGTATTATGTATATGTAGCATCAAGCCTAAAGCTTAATTATTTATATGTTGGCATTACAAATTATGTTGTAAGGCGAATGAGCGAGTACAATAATGGATATAATCCAACTACAGAACCTTATCGGCCGTTCAAGCTAATGTTGTCCGAGTCCTTCTCGACTCGACCTCAAGCTCGCAATCGTGAAAAATACTTAAAATCTGGTTGTGGAAAAGAATATTTAAAATCATTGAAGTAATTGTGTACTTGCCGCGGTGGTGGAATTGGTAGACACGCAAGACTTAAAATCTTGTTCCTTCGGGAGTGTGGGTTCGATTCCCACTCGCGGCACCACAAAATATTGTAAACCAATCGACCTTCATTCCTTCGGGAGTGTGGGCCTGCCTGCCGGTAGGCAGGTTCGATTCCCACTCGCGGCACTAGCCTTCGCTCTACTAGCTACGGCTGGCTCTGCAAGACGTAAGCGAACATCTAAGCGAAATGCGTTCATCGAAGCTTCAGCATAAATGGACTACTTCACTTATAAATGGGAATCAGACCACTATCATCTAACAACTATTATGAAAAATACATTAAAGAAAAAAGCAAAGGATTTTATGACAAAAAATGTTGTTGCGGTAAAAGAAAGTGAGAGTATTAAACATCTCTTTAAATTAATGGACAAAGGTGGTATATTGGGCGTCCCTGTTGTGGATGATGAGCTACACGTAGTTGGAATTGTGACTGAAAGTGACCTTATTGAACATTTTACAACTATCAAAGCGCCACGTTCAGTAAATCTGCTTGGTGGAATTGTATATCTGGATAATGTTGCTGAGTTTAATGAGCAACTTAAAGACCACTGCGCAGAGACAGTAAAAGGTCTGATGAATAAGGATGTGATTACTGTTTCGGAAAGTTCATCACTCCTGAAAATAATAAATATGATGTCAGAAAACAAAATTAGTCGGCTTCCTGTTGTGGACGGAAAGAAGAAGTTGGTAGGAATTATCACTCGTTCTGATATTGTTCACGAATTAGCAAAAGTAAAATTGGTATAGTCTCAAGTCACAAGTCTCAAATCGCAAGAAATCTATTGCAACCCCTGAGACGTGAGACGTGAGACGTAAGACTTATTATTAATTCTTAATTTTAAATAATATAATGGAAAAAATAACTCTAGATGTAACTGAGGGCGAATATGCTACAGCTAAAGAAGCACGATTAGCTGATCGTATCCCTATGATTTATTACGGAAAAAGTGTTGATAACCATGGTTTCTCTGTGGATTATCAAGATTTCCGACGTGCTTATGAAAAAGGAGGACGAAGCACAATCATGTATTTTACAAATGAAAAAAATGAAGAATTCCCCATTCTTGTGCAAGAGATTCAATATGAGCCGGTTACAGATAAAATAATTCATGTAGATGTTATGGCTGTTGAAATGAACAAGCCTATCACCACTCAAATTCCAATTGTACTTACAGGTATATCTCCTGCTGTAAAAGAAGATGGTGGAATTTTGATGCATAATAAGGAGTCTATTCATATAGAATGTTTACCTAAAGATCTTGTTTCTTCAATTGAAGTCAGTATTGAATCTCTTGTTGATTTTCATACATCCATTACTGTTGGTGATATTAAATTACCGGAGGGAATTACACTTCTTGATACTGAAGATATTAATGTAGCAACAGTATCTCAGCCTAGAGCTGCGGTAGAAGAAGTTAGTACTCCAACCGAAAGTGAAGTTGCTACTGAAGGTGAAGAAGTTGCTACTGAAGGTGAAAAGAAAGAAGGAGAAGGAGGAGAGGAAGGAGGAAAGAAAGAGGAATAATTTTTTATAGTCTCGAGTGCGAGTGCGAGTCGCAAGAAAATCACTTGAGACTTGAGACTCGCACTCGCACTCGATCTATGGAATTACAAAAAATAATTCATCAATTACGCCAAAAAATACATGCTCGCTTATGTAGAAAGATACGTTTTGAGCCATGGTTTATTGGTGCGTTAATTGTTGTGGCAATAATTGTGTTTATTTTGGTTGAATGGATTGTCAGCTCTTTGGTTATATCGGTTCAACATGCTCGATACGAAGTTCAACCTATTGATGAAAGCTCTGTTTATGATAGTGTTAAGCATAATATTAAGGAGGATTTTAAGTTATTTCTAAATGCTCAACCTTCCAAACTAAACGGTGCAGATATCACTCAAAATGTTGCGAATGGTCAGACTGTTGCTGTAATCGTGGAAAACTACACACCTATCAGACACACACAGCTGGGGCTAGAGGATGCAGCAATTATATATGAAGCTCCTGCGGAAGGTGGTATTACTAGATTGTTAGCAATTTATGACGGAAATCCCGTATCGAGCATCGGACCAGTTAGAAGTGCGCGTCCTTATTTTATTACTTGGGCTTCGGAATATCGTGCGGGCTTTGCTCATGTTGGAGGAAGCCAAGCAGCACTTAATAATTTAAAGAACAATTTTCGCCTATTTAACATTGATGAGTTTTCGGATTATAAGACTATTTGGAGGAACAATAAATATTTAGCTCCACACAATGCTTTTACATCAACTAGTAATATATTAAAAAGGCTCAAAAAAGAGAAATATAATTATCCAGTAAAAAGTAAACGCTTTATATTTAAAGATACCGATAAAACGTCTGGAGATATTAATACTGTATCAATTGATTTTTCTATTACGCCATACAAGGTTAAATATATTTATGACTCGACCACTCAAACTTACACGCGTTATAACGGAGGAAAACTTCATCATACAATTAAACCTTCTAATATCATTGTACAGTACGTGGATACGGAAATTTTAGATGATGCTGGCAGATTAAGAGTTCAAACTCATGGCACAGGCGATGCACTGGTTTTCCGTGATGGAAAAGTGATTGAAGGTACTTGGGAAAAAGACGCTTCCATAAATAGTAAAGATCAGGATATAAGCCAGAGTTGGACAAAGTTTTTTGATAAAAGTGGTAAGGAAATTGAAATGAACAGGGGGCAGATTTGGATTGAGATTGTGCCAAATGGAAGACCTGTCAATTATTTTTAGTAAAAAATAATTAAAAACTCGAGACCTGTCTACCGGACAGATAGGCTCTAAGTTTGAAACTCGAGACTATATTCTGTATTTGTTTTTCTGATGGCACTTCTGTTTTTTAAGGAGAAATTCTGCTGATATAAACTGGCTGGAGTTATTACTGTGTTTTTAGGAATTTATTGGGTCAGGAGTTTTTTTCCTTGAATAAATAATTCACCCATAAATCTTAGCTATA
>JAOZLT010000199.1 GCA_029934675.1 Candidatus Altimarinota bacterium
AACTACATGAAAAATCACATGATAAACAATTCCGACGAAGTCGTACGAAGCTTTATGCGAAGTAGGACGTAGGAGGAATGGATAAACCACCTGATTAACCACCTGAACTATGCAACTAACCTCACACGGTGCAGCCCAAGAAGTAACCGGCTCACAACATCTATTACAAATAAACGGTAAAAAAATTCTGCTGGATTGCGGACTATTTCAAGGTCGCAGAAAAGAAGCTTTTGATAAAAATGCTATGTTCGGATTTGATCCTGAGCAAATTGACGCAGTCGTCCTTTCGCACGCTCACATCGATCATTCGGGTAATATTCCAACATTAGTTAAAAAAGGATTTACTGGTGTTGTTTATTGCACCGAAGCAACTCAAAGTTTGTGTAATGTAATGCTGTTAGATAGCGCATATATACAAGAAAGTGATGCAGAATATATGAAGCGAAAACATCCTGACACCGCCCTTTATCCAATTGAACCTTTATATACCCAAGAAGATGCCAAGCTCGCATTAAAACAATTCAAAGGAATGTCTTACGACAAAACATTTGAAGTATGCAAAGGTGTTCAAGTTACCTATCGCGAAGCAGGCCACGTTTTAGGCGCCGCAATAACAGTTTTGGACATTCACGATGAAGAAGATGGAAAACAAAAACGCCTTGTATTTACGGGTGATTTAGGAAGATACCGTTTACCGATTATCAAAGACCCATATGTGGTTGATAAAGCTGACTATCTACTATG
Source organism: Candidatus Altimarinota bacterium (assembly GCA_029934675.1). Classification (GTDB taxonomy): domain Bacteria; phylum Patescibacteriota; class Gracilibacteria; order UM-FILTER-43-11; family UM-FILTER-43-11; genus JAJDCE01. Next base: position 745 of record JAOZLT010000199.1, read on the forward strand.
CGAAAGTACATATGGCAACCGTACACATGGCTCAGCAGAAGAAGGAATTCCCGCATTGGCACGAGTAATTAAAAGAACAATTAAGCGTGGTGGTAAGCTAATTATACCTGCTTTTGCTTTAGAACGCAGTCAGGAGCTTTTATACAGTCTACACCTACTCATTCATGAAGGAAAAATACCAAATAATCTACCAATATTTTTAGATAGCCCTTTAGCAAATGCCATTACCGATATTTTCAGGAAACACGTTGAACTTTATGATAAGGAAATCAAAGCTAATTTCAAAAAGCACAATCCTTTCACAATGAGACAGCTAAAACAGATAGCTAACGTTGAAGAATCAAAAAACTTAAATCACTTTATCGGCCCTTGTATAATTATTTCAGCAAGCGGAATGTGTGAAGCTGGTCGTATTCGCCATCACCTCAAAAACAATATCGAAGATCCAAAAAATACGATAGTAATTGTTGGTTATATGGCAGAAAACACATTAGGACGAAAACTTGTAGAAAAAGTACCCGCCATTAAAATTTTCGACAAAATATATAACATAAAATCCGAGATTGTAATTCTGGAAGCATTTAGTGCACATGCGGACATGAATGATTTGGATAATTATGTGAAACAAATAAAAGGATTAAAAAAAGTTATGCTAGTACACGGAGAAGAGGATCAACAAAAACCGTTCAAAAAAAGGATTGAAGCATTTTCAAATGCCGAAGTAAAAATCATGATTCCTCAAGTAACTATCGATCTTTAATTTAATTATTAATTTTGAAATTAGAATTTCGGATTTGTTTCGATTTTCGAACTTCGAACTTCGATTTTCGAGTTTAGCCATATGGACTACATTTTCCTAATCGGCCTCATAGGCTCACTAATACTAGTTACAGGCGCTGCCTGGCCAGAGAACGAAGATATCAATCATCCTACGAAATCCATCAAAAATTGGTTTTTGGCTATTGGTGCAATAATAATGTTTGCTTATGCACTAATAAACTATTTCAATAATGGAGCAATATTTTTTGTATTCCTACAAGGATTAATAATAATTGCCAGTATAATGATGATGCTTTATACAGATGATCGAATTGCATCAGTCATTATTGGGATAAGTGGATTAGGGCTTATTGGATGGTCTTTATATTTTTTCGAAAGCTACAACACAATCTTTTTTATAATTGGTTTAATGAGTATCGGATTAGGCTACGTATTCAAAATGGGGACTTTACGCCGTAGTCTAGCTTTAACATTAGGAGCTACGCTCATAGCGCTATTTAGCTATATCGAAGCAAACTGGATATTCTTCTGGTTAAATGTTTTCTTCGCAATCTTCTCTGCTTATTATGTAACAAAAGGATTGATAAAAAGAGTCATAAACTGATTGACCTTTAGAACACAATCGGTTAAATTAACTTACGCTTAAGTCACGGAGAGATACCCAAGTGGCTGAAGGGGCGGCTTTGCTAAAGCTGTAGGGGGGCTTTTGTCCCCGCGGGGGTTCGAATCCCCCTCTCTCCGCCATCTCTAAATCCCAACATGCGAAACATTAGTGTATCAGAGGCGAGTAAAGACGGAGTTTTTTATGAACTCCATGCAATTCACCAAACTTTTTCACAGCTCAATAATCCACAAGAAAAAGTTATTTTTAATTTGAGTCACGTAAAATCTATTCCACCCGCCCTAGCAGTTGCTATAAGCACTTATGTCCAAGCAACAAATAGTGCAATTATACCCCCAGAAAATGTAGAAACTCTTAGTTATTTAAAAACAATTGGATTTCCAATGGGTAAAAATCCACTTGAGGATAAATACGTTTTAGCTGACCAGTGTACACCCATAACATTCATCAAAAAAACAAAAGATGCTACAGAAAGAGATAAAATGACTTACTCATTTTTAGATATCATATGGCAATTTATAAAAGATAATAAAAATATAAAAAATGCACTTTATTATCCAATTGGTGAATTTGTTAACAATATTTTTGAACACAGCAAAAAAAATATTGGCTGCGTTTTTGCACAAGAATTCCCAGAATCAAATTCTATTGAAATTTGCATTGCAGATAGCGGTAGAGGCATAAAAAAATCATATAAGGAAGAACTTAATTTGGATTTTCCTCATGACATAGCATTGGTTGAATGCTTAATGGGTCATTCAACCAAATCAGCCGATAGAGGCTTCGGAGTTAGAACATCAAAAGACATAATTTGTAGAGGACTTAAAGGTGAATTTATGTTAATATCAGGACAAGCAGTATATGCAGCATCTGGCAATGATGAATTTATACCAAATACACCTGGATTTAATTGGCAAGGAGTAATTATTTATTATCGCTTTTCAAAACCTGAAAAAAATATTGACATAAATAAATACTTAGAATAAATAAATTTATGGAGAAAACAATAAATGTCATCAAAATTACAGGAGTTCCAATAATTTCATCACGAGATGTTGTATTGTTAATTAAAGAAGAGTTAAAAAAAGTTGATAAAGAAATTAAAAAAGTGTTTATTGATTTTAATAACATTGAATTTATTTCAAGATCAGCTGCTGCAGCTTTGATTAATTTCAAAGAAAGTGCAAATAAAGATATTATTTACACTGGTCTTGAAGAAGATTTAGCAATATTACTCAGACTAGTTGCAGCTAACAAAATTTACCAAATAAAGAAACAAAATAGACCTAATCTAAAAAAAGTAAAATTGGCAGAGTTGCTACACTAAAATTCAATCTTCAGCCCTTGTCCAAGCTTTTTCTTACTCCGATAAACCACCAACTCATCAAT
>JAOZLT010000029.1:0-9052 GCA_029934675.1 Candidatus Altimarinota bacterium
TGTAAACAGGTGGCTTTTGTAGCTCCAATTACTATTTTGGCTGACCAGCACTATAAAACATTTAGTAAGAGAGCAGAGGATACTTCGGTAAAAATAGAAATGTTAAGTAGATTCCGAAGTCAAAAGGAACAAAGAGTGATTTTGGAGAAGCTTAGAAAGGGGGATATTGATATTGTTATTGGTACGCATCGTCTTTTTCAGCCAGATGTGAAATTTTTAGACTTAGGTTTAGTAATAATAGATGAAGAGCAACGTTTTGGTGTTAAGCAAAAAGAGAAATTTAAACAAATACGTAATCATGTTGATATTTTAACACTTACTGCAACACCTATTCCTAGAACGTTGAATATGAGTCTGAATAAACTGAGAGATATTTCAACTATTACTACACCACCACCGGGTAGGCTCCCAATTATCACTGAAGTAAGAAGATATAGTGATCGGTTGATTATAGAGGGCATAAAGAATGAAGTGGCGCGTGGTGGTCAGGTTTATTTTTTGCATAATCGTGTTGAGACGATTGAGAGTATTGCAGAAAAATTACGGAAACAAATGCCTGGTATTAATTTTATTGTTGCTCATGGGCAGTTAAGACCTGAAGATTTGGAAGAGAGAATTGTTAAATTTAAGAAAAAGGAAGCAGATGTTTTAGTTTCTTCAACAATTATTGAGAATGGTATAGATTTACCAAATGCTAATACATTGATTGTTGATGATGCGGAGAATTTTGGTTTGGCTCAGCTTTATCAATTGCGTGGTAGAATTGGTCGTAGTAAAACACAAGCCTATGCATATTTTTTATATCAAGCGCGTCAGCTTAGGTTAGATGCAAAAAAGAGATTGAGGGCAATTGTGGATGCAAGTGAGTTGGGTTCGGGTTTTCAGATTGCTATGCGAGATTTGGAAATTCGTGGTGCTGGAGATATATTGGGAATTAGCCAACATGGTTCTTTGCGTGTTGTAGGTGTGAATCATTTTATGAGAATGCTAAATAAAACCATTGAAGAGATTAAAGCAGGTAGGGCAACGTCTGAAAAAGGCGTGACGGCAGAAGTTACAATTGAGTTGCCATTAGAAGCATATATACCAGATAAATATATTCCAGACACAAAAGATAAAATTAATGTTTACCAAAAACTTTCGTCTGTGAATAATTTAGAGTTATTAGAAGAGTTTCGTGAAGATCTTATTGCTGAGTATGGACATTTTTATAAACAAGTTAGTAATTTATTCCAAGTCCTTCAGATTAAAATGTTGGCAAAAATAGCTGGTCTAATTAATGTAAAGGCGGTTACTATGGGCAGTGCTGGTAAGCAGGTAATTTTACATTTAAATTCAGATGTGACAGCAGAGCCGATTGTAAATTTATTAAAATATAATCCTAAGTGGCTTATAAGTGGGAATAAACTTAAAATTGATATGAAGCAACTTGGATTTAATTGGGTGGAGGGGTTGAAGGAGAACATTAAACACCTTATTCTTCCTCCTAAAAAATCATAATAAATCTTATTTTATATTGAAGAAAAAAAAATTAATAAAATTATGGCTAAAGTTACGAGCTGAGAAATTGGTAGCGTTAAAGCATAAGCCTAAATTGTTTGTAAAAATATTAAAATGGCTATTTGTGTTAGCTACATTTTTTATGGTTGGAGTTGGGGCTTTTTTGGTTTTTGTAATTTTTCCATCTTTACCAAATATTGATAATATTGATAATTTAGTTGCAGCACAATCTAGTGAAATTTATGATAAGGAAGGTAATCTTTTGTATACAATTCACGGAGAAGAAAATCGGGAAGTGGTCGCTCTTTCTGATATATCTCAATATGCGATTAAGGCAGTAATGGCAATAGAAGATGATAGGTTTTATGAGCATGGTGGTGTGGATTTTTTGGCGATTATGAAAGCAGTTTGTAGCGAGATGCATGTGTGTTCTAAGGCTCGTGGTGGTTCAACAATTACACAACAGTTTATTAAAAATGCTTTTTTAAGTTCAGAGCGAACATATACTCGTAAGTTGAAAGAAATTATTTTAGCATTGCAGTTGGAAGCTAGATTTAGTAAAGATCAGATATTGGAGATGTATTTAAATCGTATTCCATATGGCTCAAGTATTTATGGAATTGAGCGTGCATCTAATGTGTTTTTTGATAAGTCAGCTAAAGATTTAACTCTTGCTGAAGCAGCGATTTTGGCTGGCATACCAAAGGCGCCAACTTATTATAGTCCACATGGCAATAATAAATATGCAACAATTAATTTGGATGAAGAGGGAATATTAAAAATGAATATTTCGTCAGAACAGGATCTTGTTGATATAAATCCTAGCTTTATTACAAAAGGTTTATTAGGTAAAACATATGTTTATCCTCCTGAGGTTGTGGAAGATATGGAAGATGTTGAGGGTGATGAGGGTGAAGAAATATCGTTTTCAGAGGCTGAAGATATGTTGGGAAAAGATGAAATTAGTAATGCCAAAAAAGTTAAGATTTATGTTAAAGGTAGAACAGATTTTGTTTTAGGGAGAATGAAGGAGTTGGGCTATATTGAAGAAGGTGAGTATGCTGAAGCTATAAAAGAAGCTGAAATCAAAGAATTTAATCCTTTTATTGAAGAAATCAAAGCACCTCATTTTGTTATGTTTATAAAACAGATGTTGGAAGAAAAATATGGGAAAGAGCAAGTAGAACAAGGTGGGTTAAAAGTTATAACAACGTTAGATCCTAAAATGCAAGAAGCTGCGGAAGCTGCTATCGCGAAATATGCGGAGTCTAATTTGAAACGGTATAAAGCGAGTAATGCTAGTTTGGTAGCTATAGATCCTAATAATGGGCAGATTTTGGCAATGGTTGGTTCAATTGATTATTGGAACGATGAAATTGATGGAAAGGTGAATGTATCCTTGCGTTCGCGTTTACCAGGGTCTTCTTTTAAGCCAATTGTTTATGCAGCAGCTTTTTTACAGGGCTATGCTCCAAGTACAATTTTGTATGACGTGAAAACGAAGTTTGGAGGGTGGTATGAGCCTGAAAATTATGATGGTGAATATCGAGGACCTGTTGCTATGAGACGAGCTTTAGCACACTCATTAAATGTACCCGCTGTTAAAGCAGGTCATTTGGCGGGAGTTCCCAATATACTTGATTTGGCAAGGAAGATGGGTATTCAATTAAATCAACCAAACGATTGGTATGGTCTTTCATTAGCTCTTGGTGCGGGAGAGGCGCGACTTTTGGATATGGTTGGAGCATATAGCATATTTGCAAATGGAGGTTATAAAATGGATTATGTTGGGGTCTTGAAAGTTGTTGATAGAAATGGAAATATTTTGGAAGAATATAAAGGCCCTCAAAATAAAACGTTAATTTTGGATCCTCAGGTTGCGTATTTGGTTAATAATGTTTTGAGTGATGTGGAAGCACGTCCAGAGGGGTGGTGGAGGTCTACACTTAGCATACCCGGGCATGTAAATGGTGCTAAAACTGGTACATCAAATAAAAAAAAGGGTGAAATTAATTATCCATTTGATACTTGGACAATTGGTTATACTAAGCGTGTTGCCGGTGGGGTGTGGGCGGGTAATAATGATGGATCTTATCTTGGGTTTAGGGCGAGTGGTTTAGATACTGCGGGACAGATATGGCATATGTTTATGGTTGAGGCGACAAAAGACCATCCTCGTGAAAGTTTTGAAAAACCTGAGGGAATAAAATGGGTGAGAATTTCTGAAAAAACAGGTAAATTACCTTCCGAACATACACCTGATGATGTGACTAAGACCGGTGTATTTGCAAGTTTTTCCGTGCCACGAGAATATGATACTTCTTATCATTTTGTTGATATTGATAAAGTTTCCGGTAAGTTGGCGACAGAATATACACCAGAGGCTGCGGTTGAAGAAAAAGCGTTTTTTGAACACCATGCAATATTACCTGATAATACAAATTGGGAAACGGCTGTACGTGCTTGGGCTGTGGAGAATAAAGAAGACGAACCTGTGCCAACTGAATATGATGATGTACATACGGCTGATACTGTAAAAACTAAACCTAAGATTACTATCAAATCCCCAATTAGTATGTCTACTGTTAGTGTGCCGAACATTGGTGTATGGGTTGATGTTAGTTCAAAAGCGGGTGTAAGTTATGTGGAATATTATTGGGATAATGAGTTGGTTGATACAGTAAACAGACCTCCTTATAAAGGCACTATTGTCATTACAAAAAAGGGTAATAAAAAGGGTTCAAAACACACTATTAAAGCGATTGTTTATGATTCTTTATATCTCTCAAAACAATCCTCGATTGATGTAAAAATTGGAACAGATAATGTTAACCCTCATGTTTCAATAGTTTATCCAGGAGATGGTGTAAGATTAAGCGGAGGGACATCTATGTCTATTCAAGCTGATGCTTATGATTCAAATGGAGATATTAAAAAGGTTGAATTTTATATGAATGGTAAAAGGAAAAGGATTGTGAAATATCCACCTTATCTATGGCAATTTACAGTGCCAACGGATGAAGGAAGTCATAATCTTGAAGTGGTAGCATATGATTATGCAGATAATCAGTCTAAAGAAAGTATAGAGATAATATCCAAAAAACCTGATACTGGCTCAATCGTTCTTAGTGGTAATTCTAAGATTACAGAGCCAGTAAGAAATAAATCTTTTGATGAGGGTGGTAGGGTTCTTATAAAAGCAGCATTAAATAAAGAGGCGCGAGAGGGGCTGAAAGAGCTTATTGTGCTTGCGAAACAGAAGGGGAAGAAAACGATTCAAATTGCTAAGGTTATTGGTGATGAGAATGTGGATGCAGCTTATGTTTATACTTTTATCTGGGATTCGGCACCTGCTGGAACATATAATCTTTCTCTTAAAATTATTTTGCAAGATGGAAAGTTAAGATTTAGCGGAAAGGTTCCGATTGTAGTTCGATAGTTGATTTTACTGTTGGGTGATGTATGTCACATCTCTTAAAAATCAACCTTAATTTAATTTTATTAATTCCCACGAAAAACATCGTTAAAAACACTATAAATTTTTCCTGTGGGTATTTTTACTTAGAGAAAAGGTATTTTAAAAATTAAACGAATAGAAGATTTAAGTATGACAAAAAATCCACCCCTTAGTTAATTGCTAAGAGGTGGGCTAATGTTTAGTGTGTTATTTTTCAATTTTTGTGCGTTTTCCACTTAATACTTTGTCGATTTTTGATCTTAATCCTTGTGCTTCAAATTCCTCATGTATCCATAAGCCATCAACAACTTTACCGCCACCCATACCTCCCCAAATTTCATCACCGGGGCTTTGTCGCTGAAATCTTAGTAACGTGCCATCTCCTTCATTGCAATCCCACGCTATATTATTTAGGTATTTTAATAATTGTTGTAATGTTTCTCTGCTGCAATTAACATGTTTCATAGGGCAACTTAAATATATTTGGCCACCCCAATCTCCCTCCATAATTACTGTGCCATTTGATGCTCTTTTTGCTTTTTCAAAGTTTGTAGGTGGGGAGAAATCGTGAACATTTAATCCATCTTCCGCTATCATTTGTCTTACATCCTCTGTTCCATTTTCACAATTACTAATTGTATCGATTGTTATATCAATGACAGCTTGACGTTCTTCTGCTGAGTAATCTCTCCAGTGTTCATCTGTTGGGATTTCTAAGTCACCTTGATCTGTTTGTATTATAAAAGGTTTTTGTTTTTCATTCATGATATTTGTTGGTTATTTTTAAAAGGTGGTTATTATACATTAATATATTTAAAATGTCAAATAATTTATGGTTCCTGAATTCAAGCTGGAATTAGGACGTTCAGTTTCTTAAGTATCAAAATAGCTCCTTTCTCAATAAATTTCCTTAACAGTTTTAGCGTTAAGAGGACGGATAGGTATGTCAAATTTTAAGGCTTTTGGGATTGGATATAATGGTTTTTTATTACATCATTCCTAAGTACCACTTAGCTATTTTATCTCCCCAAAATATTGTGACATAAGTTCCTGCGAATAGAAAAGGGCCGAAGGCTATTGGACTTTTTCGGTTGAGCTTTCCGCTCATTAATCCGAAAGCGCTATAAATGGAGCCAAATAAGTATCCAAAAAATAGTCCAATTAGTACATATTTACCAAGTAAAAATCCCATTATGCCACCTATTCTAATATCTCCTCCGCCAAGCCACTTGCCACCAGAGCCAAGAAAAAGTGCTCCGAAAAATACTACGGGAATTAGAAATCCGATTAGTAAGTCGGAGCCATTGTGGATTTGTAGAAAATAACTTCCTATTCCAGCTAAGGCTATTGTAGGAAGAGATATTTCATCAGGTATTTCCTGAAAGAAAATGTCATAAAATGAAAGTAGAACAAAAACAAAAGTGATAAAGAGATAAAATAGAAGCAAGAGGATGTTATTAAAACCAACTAAAATTGTTGTTGTTAAAAACAAAAGTCCCATAGTTAGCTCTAGCATTGGGTAATGAAATGAAATAGGTGCTTTGCAGTATTTGCATTTACGTTTGTTTATTAGGTATCCAAAAAGAGGAATTAGGTCAATTGCATCTAAGGTGTGTTTGCATTTAGGGCATTTTGAACGTCCAAAAAAGATTCCTTTTTGTTTAGCGTGTAAGCGGTAAATAACTACGCTGGAAAAACTGCCGAAGCCTAAGCCGATGAAGAATGTTATTAAATAGAAAAGTTGCATAGTTTTAATGGCTATCCGATAGCTAACCAATGGCTATCCGATAGCTAACCAATGGCTATCTAGCAATTGAAATTACAATAGGATAGCAATGGTTTAGCGCTCCGAAAGAGCAGGATAGCAATAGTTTAGCAACGGCTAAATGTACATAAGAATAGGGATAATCATAGGCTCTCTGCCTAAGCGTTTGCGGATGAATCTGTTTACAGTAAGTGCAACTTCTTTTTTAAGATCTTTCATGTTGATGTTGCGGTTTTCTCTGACAATCTGTTCAAAGGCTTTTTTGGCAATTTGTTTAGTTTCTGAGGCTATTGCTTGAGATTCTTTTACGTATACAAATCCTCTGGAAATTATATCAGGTTCGCTGACAAGGCGTTTAGTTTTTTCATATGCGTGAAAAAGTATTAACAACATGCCATCTGTGGACATAATTTTTCTTTCTTGAATTACTTTTGATCCGATGTCGCCAAATCCTAAACCATCAACAAGAATATCGTTGGCTGGGATTTTTTGTTTGGATTTGCGTATTCCTTGTTGGCTTACTTCTAATATATCTCCGTTGTTTTCGAGAATATTTATTTGCATTTTTGGGTCAGCAATTCTTCTAATCATATTTGCATTACCTATTCGCATATAAAGTTCTCCGTGAATTGGTACATAGCACTTGGGTTTAATAAGAGAATACATTAGTTTTACTTCTTCTCTGTGTGCGTGCCCAGAAACGTGTACATCCATTTCTCCATTTGTAATAACTTTTGCTCCTTGTGCATATAAATTGTTGATTACATTTACAATAGCCAGTTCATTGCCAGGAATTGGGCTGGCAGAAATAACAATAGTGTCTCCTGTGTTAATTTTAATTTGTGCATGACTTCCTATCGCCATACGTGTAAGAGCACTTAAGGTTTCGCCTTGTGCGCCTGTTGTAAGTATAATTACTTGGCTGGGTGGTAAGCTATTAGCTTGTGGACTGATTTTACGTACAATACCTTTTGGATAAGTTGTGTAACCTAATTCTTCTGCCAAAGCCATGTTATTTATCATTGAGCGTCCGGATAAAAATACTTTTCGATTATATTTGGTTGCCAGATTACATATTTGATTGATACGTCCGATTAATGAGGAGAATGATGAAATAATTAGTCGCCCTTTGGTTTTAGAAATTATATCTTCAATGTTTTCTTCGATGTCTTTTTCTGATTTGCAAAAGCCAGGTTTGGCGGCATTTGTACTATCTATCATTAATACATCTATACCTTTAGCTCCAAGCTCTGCAATACGTTGTAAATTCGTAGGTTTATCAATAGCTGGAGCGTAATCGAATTTAAAATCTCCAGTATGTACTATGCTGCCGGCAGGGGATTTAATATAGACTCCCATACCATCTGGGATTGAATGGTTTACTCGGAAGAATTCAATATTAAATGCTCCTAGTTTGAGTTTGGTGGTTTCGTTGTATTCATTTAGTTTGATGCTTTTGTCTAAAGCAAATTCTCTTAATCTGTTTTTCAAAAGACCACCGGTAAGTTTTGTGGCATAAAGTGGCGGATTGCCCAATTTTGGGACTATATATTGTGCAGCACCGATATGATCTAGATGTCCGTGTGTAAATATAATTCCACGAATTTGGTGTTTTCTTTTTTGGAGGTATGAAACATCAGGTACAATATAATCTACGCCTAACATTTCAGGGCCTGCAAAAGACATGCCACAGTCAACTATTATTATGTCATTTCCATATTCAATTGCTGTGATGTTTTTTCCAACTTCTTCGAGACCTCCTAACGGGATTATACGCATTTTGTCAGTAGGACCTTTGTGTGGATTGTTATGATGTGGTTTGTTGTGAGGTTGATTGTAGTGTGGTTTATAGTGCGCGTTAGTATTGTGAGGTTGGTTTTGGTGTGGTTTATGTTGTTCTGGTTTGTTTGGTTGATGTGAACTGGTATTTTTTTTTATCCAGTTCGACAATTTATTATCTGTCATCTAATTTTGTTTAATTAATATATATGCAACTTTATTGTTTAGTTCAATCTTGCCTACCCGTACCTAACGGCAGGCAGGTTTCGCATGCTTAATTTATTGTATCATTTTAAATAAAAAATAGCAATCTAGTTTTATGGGGTGTATGGTAAAAATGGCTTAGTTAAGCCAGAATTTTAGGATTCGTAATACTGACTTCTTGGGGGCGACATTAGCCAATGTCGCTTCCAGAGGGTGGGTGTGCTGTTGTGCATCTACCTCCATGGAGTGTTGGTACTGTTGTATTTCTGATACTCTGATTACCCTCAGGGGGTGGGTGCTGTTGTGCATCTACCTCCATGGAGTGTTGGTACTGTTGTATTTCTGAT
>JAOZLT010000029.1:9152-11271 GCA_029934675.1 Candidatus Altimarinota bacterium
TGATTACTCTCGGAGGGTGGGTGTGCTGTTGTACGTTCAATGTTCCGATTACCCTTACGGAGTGGGTGTACTGTTGTATGTTCAATGTTCCGATTGTTTTTAGGTGTGTGTGGTGGGTTGTATGTTCAGTACTTCGATTGTCTCCAAGAGTGGTTGCGTAATTACTAGTTTGATTGTTTTCATTGGGTATGTAAATCAAAATAGTTTACTCCTATACTGCAGTGCTTCTGCTATATGTGCGGACGTAATTTCGGTTAATCCTTCTAGATCTGCGATTGTACGTGCAAGTTTTTGAATGCGAAAGTATCCTCTTGCGGATAAGTTCATTTGGGACATAGCTGTGGCAAGAAGGTTGTTTGATTTTTTATCTAACTTACAAAATTTTTCTATTTGAACATTTTCCATTTCCGAATTACAGGTTATTGTTGATTCGCTGAATCGTTTTGTTTGGATTATTCGGGCTTTTTCTGTTCGTTTTCGTATACTGGCAGATGACTCCCCTTTTTCCATATTCATTAATTTAGAATGTTCAACAGGGTTTATGTTGATAAACATATCCATTCTATCCAGCAATGGCCCTGATAGTCTTTTTTCATATCTTTGTACTTCTACGGCGGAACATGTGCATTCTTGTTTCGCATTTTCCACATTTCTGTATCCACATGGGCATGGGTTCATTGCGGCGACCATTGTGAATTGACATGGGTAAGTGTAGGTACCTCGTACCCTAGAAACTGTGATAACTCTATCCTCCATTGGTTGTCTTAAAACTTCGAGTACGTTTTTGGGGAATTCAGCTATTTCGTCCATAAATAAAACTCCTCTGTGCGCTAATGAAATTTCTCCAGGACCCGGCATGTTGCCTCCGCCTACAATGCTCATTCCGGAAGCTGTGTGATGTACGGGGCGGAAGGGGCGTTCTGTGATTAGTGGTTTGTCTTTGGGGAGTAGTCCCGCGACGGAATATACTTTAGAAACTTCTAACATTTCATTTAATGTCATGGATGGTAGAATTCCAGATAACGCTCTGGCCATTAGGGTTTTGCCTGCACCAGGCGAACCATAAAGCAATATGTTGTGACTGCCCGCCGCCGCAATTTCTAGCGCACGTTTGGCTTGAGCTTGACCTTTTATCATTTCCATATCTACTACTGTTTTTTTAGATGGTTGGATTTTGACTGGCGAGATGATTGGAACATCGAGTTTGCCTTTTAAAAACATAACTGTATCCCATAAATTTTTTACAGGTATTATTTGAATTTCTGGAATCATGGCGGCTTCTTCGGCATTTTTACTTGGTAGAATAATTCTTTTAAATCCTTGTGATTTGGCAAATTCAACACTTGAGAGTATTCCGTTTATTGGGCGCACAGTTCCATCTAATGCCAATTCTCCGATAATGACAGTTTTCTTGAATAGTTCTTTTTTTATTTTTCCCATCATAGAAATAACACCAAGTGCTATTGGTAAATCGTATCTCGGTCCCATTTTTTTAAGATCTGCAGGTGCAAGGCTAACAATTACTACTGATCTGGGAAAATCAAAACCAGAGTTTTTTACAGCACTGGTTACTCGCTCCTTTGCTTCTTGGACAGCTGCATCGGGGAGACCGACAATAAGAAACTTAGGTCTACCTGATCTTCGGTCGACTTCGATTTCAACTAAAAATCCTTCTAATCCGTGGAGCTCTATACTTGTGAGTTTTGATGGCATGATGTTGTTGGTTATATATTAGGATATATCGCATAAGTTTTCGTACTTGCCTGCTTGTAGGCAAATTTTGTGATTTGTATAAATGTAAGACCAGTTAGGTGGGAGGTGGTGTTTGTCAGGATTCCATGAAATATAACCCATATAATGGCTAAATTGTGAATCGGCACGGATGTATTCATCGAAAAATGATTTTTGCCAGCGGAATTTAGGGTATGGGCTTTTGTTGAAGTATTTTATAGAGAAGCGAGTTCTTAGTCCTAGTACTTTTAGGTCGAAGTTGTGAGTTGTTTGTTTTTGGGATATCAGTTTATCAACAGGTACGTTATCTCTCTTAAGGCGACATTGGCCAATGTCGCTTCCGGAGGGTGGAGTGGTGGTTGTGTGACTGATAGCTTGGTCGCTTCCG
>JAOZLT010000030.1:0-7831 GCA_029934675.1 Candidatus Altimarinota bacterium
ATCTCCAGCTTTGCAATATACTTTCAATTCTCTAAAGAATAGAGAAGTTCAACTTATAAAAGGGGCGCCTCAGAAGCGTGGTGTGTGCATTAAGGTCACTACTCGTACGCCAAAAAAACCGAATTCTGCTTTGCGTAAAGTTGCAAGGGTTAGGCTCACTAATGGAGAAGAGGTAACAGCTTATATAATGGGGGAAGGGCATAATTTACAGGAACATTCTGTTGTTATGGTACAAGGAGGGCGTGTTAAGGATTTGCCTGGTGTTAGATATCATATTGTTAGAGGAGTCTTAGATACTCAAGGTGTTCAGGAACGTAAGCAAGGAAGAAGTAGGTATGGAGCGAAGAAACCTAAATAATATTTCAGATTTCTTATTTCCCACGCCTATTGCGGGGCAGGCAGATTTCTGATTTAGTTCTACAATTTTCAATTGATTCATAATTTATAATTCATAATTCATAATTTAATATAATGGCACAGAAGAAAGCTAACTATATTCCGGAGGATTCATCCGAATTACAGGAAAAATTTATTAACTGCATGATGAAAGCAGGTAAAAAGTCAATTTCTCGTAGAATTTTTACGGAAGCTATGCGGATTTTAAAAGATCAAGGTAAAAGTAATCCTATCTCCGTTTTTCAAAAGGCAATTGAGACAGTTAAACCCAACATGGAAGTACGTGCAAGGAGGGTAGGGGGGTCTGTTTATCAAATTCCAGTTGAAGTTAAACCTAAAAGGCAACGAGCTTTAAGTTTTAGATGGATTATTGGGGCTTGTAGAGCAAAGAAAGGGAAAAGTATGGCTGAAAAGTTAGCTCAAGAGCTTAATGATGCAAGTAATGAGACTGGTACTGCTTTTAAGAAGCGTGAGGATGTTCATAGAATGGCTGCTGCCAATAAAGCGTTTGCTCATTTTGCTAGATACCGATAGCCAGGTTGTTTATCCGCTCTTTCCCAAAGGGAAGTCTTCGACTCGAGCCGTTTTTCATGTGGTTTATCAGGTTGTTCAAATTGCATGATTAACCACATGAAAAACGATTCTTTCGCAGGAAGAATGGATAAGCCACATGATAAACTACTTGAACTTCAATTTGTTTTGGAGTTAGGGTTATTTATGGTAAGATACTTACGCTTAAAAAATAAAAATAAAATCATGAAATTACAAAAAATATCAGCATTGGTTTTAACGCTTGTTTTTTTGATTAGTCCTTTGTCTGTAAGTGCTGAAGAGTCAACAACTTCTTCGGGGATTAAAGCTGTTACTAATTTTCCGGATGTACTTAGAACTCATAGTTCATATGTGGCGATAAGTTATTTAAATGAGAATGGGATAATAAATGGGTATCCTGACAGCACTTTTAAGCCTGATAATCCAATAAATCGAGCTGAAGTATTAAAGATAATATTAATGGGGTCTAAGGTAGATGTGCCTGAAGATTTTGGAGAGGTTGATTTTCCTGATTTTGTAAAAGATATTTGGTTTGCACGATTTGTGATGAAAGCAAAAGCGTTAGGTATTGTTAAGGGGAATGATTCTGATGGAGCTTTTGCTCCATCTCGTCAAGTGAATAAGGCAGAATTTTTGAAAATGCTTTTGATGGCAAATAACATTAAAACAGAAACTTTGCAGACAGATGAAGATGTAGCGGTGGATGTATCTAAGGGGTCATGGTTTGCGCCATATATGAATTATGCGTATCAAGTTGGGATTGTTACAAAAAATGCAGAAGGTAAGCTGGAACCAGCCAAGCTTTTAACTCGAGCAGAAGTAGCAGATATGATGTATTTACTTATTTTAATTAAAAATAGTAAGGATACTCAATTCTTGCTACATCAATCTGAAGCAGAATTAGCACAAATTGAAGTATATATAGCTGCTAATAAAGTATTTAACGCAAAACATTCTTCAGAATTAGCAGTTGATTTAACTCAGCAGGCTTACAAAAATATGCCGGATAACAATGTAGTTTTAGGTGCAGCAAAATTATCTCGTGCTTATGATTGGTTAGTGGATTCTTTTGTTTTTGGTATAAAAAAAGATTATGAGAGTGCTGCTGAATGGGCTAATAAGGCTATCGATAAATCTTCTGAGGCATGGGAAGTCAATAATGCTACTCAACCAATAGCTCGTCATATTAAGGATCGTGCGAGAGAGATTCTGGCTCAAGTTGGAGGAGAGGAAGAGTAATTCAATTCAGATTTCACATTTCCCACGCCTACTGCGGGGCAGGCTGATTTCTGATTCCAATTTTCCATTTCAGATTTCACATTTCTGATTTCTGAATCCGATTTTCCAATTCACATTTAGCATTTAGTTCCCAATCTCTAATTTCAGATAAATATAAATGAGCAAACAAGACACAAAAAGTATAATTGCCAGTGGGAAGCTGGAAGATGAATTATTGGCGTTAAAATTAGGTGTGGAGAGATCTGATCAGTCAATTTTTATAACTGATAAAGAAGGAGTTATTCTTTATATCAATCCTGCATTTGAAGAAATTTATGGTTTTAGTGGTGAGGAAGTTTTGGGTAAAAAGCCTAGTGTTTTAAAATCAGGTAAGGAGTCAGAAGAAGTTTATAAAAAGTTTTGGGATGATTTATTGGATAAGAAAATTGTAAATATAGAAATAATAAATAAGACGAAAGATGGGAAATTTGTAGATATGCAATCTACCGCTAATCCAATTATTGATAAAGGTGGAGAGATTATTGGTTTTCTTGCAATACAATCAGATATTACGGAGAAAAAACAGTTGCGTCATGAATTAATTGATACTGAGGCAAGGTATCGGGATATTGTTGAAAATTCACCGAATATGATTCATTCGGTTGATGAAAATGGAATTGTAATTTTTACAAACAAGCGTGAGTGTGAACTTTTAGGCTATACAAAAGAGGAATTGATTGGAATGCACATACATGAAATTTATATCCCATCTCAACGCAAAGAGCTTGATGAGGGGTTTGAAATTTTGAAGAAAAAGGGTGTGTTATATACATCACATGGGAAAATGGTAAAGAAAAATGGTGAGGAATTAGATGTAGAAATAGATTCAATATCAGTTAAAGATGAGAGAGGAAATTTTGTGAGAACACGGTCAATTATACGCGATATTACTGAGCAGAGAAAATCTGAAGAGGAGCTAACAAAAAAAGTTGAGCAAATGGAATTTATGGGGAGAGTTAATTTAAAGCGATATGAAAAGATGCTTGAAATGCAAAAGGAGATAATTGATTTGAAAAAACGTCTTGGTGAGGATTTACCTAATATGCAGGATATAGAAAAATACTGTCCAGAACGTTGATTAATTAAATATATTTTAGTTTTTCCAATTGAAATTGAATTTGTGATTTCGAATGAACCTTGAATAGATTAAAATAATAGTACCTACTTTGTAGTCAATGTACTGTTAATACAAAATTATGAAAAAGATTATTTATACAATTATTGGCATATTGTTTGTTAGCTTTCCTGTTCAAGCTTTGGCTTATAGTAATTGGGGTAGTGATGTTGAAATTTTTTCAATATATGATGTATTTTTTGATATTTTAAGTTTTTCTGTAGCAGTTGTTGCTCTTGGAATAGGATTTCAAATGGTAAATAAATTATCTGGTGGCTTAAAATCCACATGGATATATTATATGATTGTAATTTTACTCTTTGTAATATTACAAATTTTTTCGTTATTGAGTGTTTTTAATATTTTCAAGTTATCTGGACTATTTGCAATTATAAAACTTATTATGGTAGTTGCTTTTTTGAGCACTGTTTTAAGTGCTAGAAGTTTTGTACAAAAAATATTAAGAGCTAAATTTATAAAAGATAAAGGTATAAATAGTAAAGAATAAAAAATTGCATATTCATGGAAAGAAATAAGGGACAATACGTTGTTGATGAAGAAGATTTGGATCTTTTTGTTCGGTCAAAGTTTATATCTATTGGCTGGAGATTTTTATTTTATTTTTTCTTTATTTCCATATTGCCAGTTTTTATAATTGGCTATTCAATGATTCAGAAAAACGAATTTGTAGTGAAAAATGAGATTAAACATAAATTAGAATCAGTTGCTACTCTTAAAACTTCAGAATTGAGCTTTTGGATGAATGAAAATAAATATCATTTTCAGACAGTTCTTAATGGGAGGCAAGATTTAATTGGTTTGATAAGTCAGATGATGGAGGAAAAGACAAATGCTGGAAGGGGAAATGTAAGAATTGCCTTAACGTATTTATTAGAACAATCAGCACAATTTTCAGAATTCTTCTTAATAGACCCGGAATCAGGAAAGGTTGTAGTTTCAACTAACAGTATTACTGAGGGTCAAAATAATCTTGATAGTAATTATTTCAAGGAAGGTAAAGAAGATTTTTTTGTGGGGAGTATTTATTATTCAACACTTTTGGATGATGATGTTTTAATAATGAGTATGCCAGTTAAGGATAGCGATGGTAGACTTTTAAGTGTTTTTGTTGGACGGGTTGATTTGGAGGTTTTATATAATTTTTTGTCTGAAAAAACAGGATTGGGAAAGACGGGTGAACCATATATGGTTAGCAGATTTTACAAAAGTATTCTAGCTAAGGGGTATAGTGCAGAGCCTATTATAAAAGATTTAGGTGGAGCTGAAAAAATGATTATTAATATTGAGGAAAAGAATGTTTATACGGAAGGTGTTGTAAGAGCATTAAATGGCGAAAGTGGAACAGCAATTTATAAGAATTATAATAACCAAGATGTTATTGGTTATTATCAGAATTTTCCGGAATTTGGATTAGTTTTTTTGGTAGAGCAATCAGTTGATGAAGCTTTTTCTTCAATTACTAATATGAGGGATGTGTTGATTTTGATTTTATTTATTGTTATTTTGGTTGATGCAGTTTTGGCATTTATTGTAGGGCGTAGTTTAGCTAAGCCTTTAAAAGAATTGGCTGAAAAAGCTAAGCGTGTTCAGGATGGGGATTTTGGAGTAGTTACTGAGGTATCTAGTGATGATGAATTCGGAATATTATCACATGCGCTTGATAAAATGGCAGAATCTTTAATTCTTTCGCTTGATGAGACAAAAAATATTATTAACACTATGCCGAGTGCATTGTTTATTTTAGATGTGGATGGAAATATACAATCATCAAATAAATCTGCTTTTGAACTTACAGAATATGATGAATTCAAATTAATTGGTAAGCCGTTTTCAGAATTAATACGATATAATGAAGGAGAAGATGAACAATCGTCATTTAATTTAGATGTGATTTTAAAGCTTGGAATTTTGATGAATGAACAGGCTTTATGTTTTACTAATGGGCATCAAACAATCCCAATAAGTCTTTCAGGGACAGTATTAAAAAGTAAAAAGGGTGGTAAAAATATAGGTTTTATAATAATAATTCAGGATTTAAGACAAATTAAGGAATATGCAAAACAGAGAGTACAGGAGATAGCGCCCATTTTACATAAAATTTCTTTGGGTGATTTTTCTCAAAAATTTGATATTCCATCAACGAAAGATGAATTTACTGAGCTTATTATTTCTTTAGATTTGATGTCAGATAACTTAAGTGAATTAATTGAGGAAAATAAAAAAAAGACCAATCAAATTAAAAAATCTAAAGAAATTGTTGAAGAGGAAAAGGCTAAGGCGGAATCTTTACTCTCAAGCATTGGTGAAGGTCTTATTGCTTTTGATATGAAGGGCAATATACTTTTAATGAATCCTGCTGCTGAAAAGCTATTTAAAAAGACATTTATTGAGATACTAGGTAAAAATTATTGTAGTGTATTTTATTTTGAAGATGAGAAAGGCAATAGATTGCTTTCAGATGGGTACCCAATTGCTGATGTCATAAAGTATAAGAAACAGATGTTTATTAATATCTTTTATGTGAAAGAAGATGGTTCTAAGTTTCCACTTGCTACCACTTTTTCTCCGATTCTTTCTGAAGATAAAATATTGGGGGTTATAGTAACTTTTCGTGATATTACAAAAGAAATGGAGGTTGATAAGGCAAAAAGTGAATTTGTATCATTAGCTTCACATCAATTACGTACGCCATTATCTGGTATTAATTGGCTTTTACAGGAAATACAACGTAAAGGTCATTTGGATGAGCTTCAAACAGAATATCTTCATGATGCGCTTCGGTCAAATGAGCGAATGGTACATTTGGTAAGTGACTTGTTGAATGTATCTCGACTTGAAACAGGAATAATAAATGTTGGCTCAAAAGATACTGATGTGGGTCAATTAATTTCAGATGTTGTTAGGGATGCGGAGGTGATTGCAAAGGATAATAATCAAAGGATAAAATTTGAAAGACCAGAACAGAAAGTCGTAGCGTCTTTAGATGTAGAATTGATAAGTCAGGTAGTTACAAATCTACTTTCAAATGCAATAACTTATTCCGATAAAAATAAGACTATTACAGTGTTTTTAGAAAAAACTGATAATCATATTTTAATTAAAGTAAAAGATCAGGGTATTGGTATATCTAAAAAAGATCAGGAAAAATTATTTACAAAATTTTATCGTACCAAAGAAGCTTCCAGATATTCTACTACTGGCTCTGGTTTAGGTTTATATATTATTAGAAAGGTACTAGAAGTGTGTAAGGGTGATATTAAATGTGATTCAGATACTGGTAAGGGTACAACATTTATAATTGAATTGCCTTTAAATGGACCTATTCTTAAGGCAGATGGGGAGAAAAAATTAATAGAACAAAAATTGGCTAAAATTACTGATTCATAGTACGCTTATTTAGTTGTTTAGCTCGGATTTAAGCAAATACAAGTTGATAATCTAAATAGTTAATAATTACATTGCTAATAAAATAAATATGTCAGAACAAAAAATAAAAATATTAATTGCGGAAGATGATCCATTTTTGAGCAAAATAATGGGGAATCGTTTAAGGGAGGAAGGATATTTTATAGAGATTGCTGTAGATGGACAAGAAACTCTGGAAAAAATAGAAAGCAATGGTTATACATTGGTAATGCTTGACTTAGTTATGCCAGTAAAGACCGGTTTTGAAGTTTTGCAAGAAGTAAAGGAAAAGGGAAATAAGATACCTATTTTGGTATTTACTAACCTTGCACAAGAAGATGATAGGAGGGAGGTTATAGAATTGGGTGCGAAAGGATATTATGTAAAGTCGGATATTGCTATGGATGAGTTGGTTGCGACGGTAAAGAATTTTGTTGGTACTTAATAAAAGGGCTATGCCAGAATAGTATGGGACATCGGTCTCATTAAAGGTATTTTTGTCTATAAAAACAATATTTTGATTTTTTTTATAAATGTTTTGAGATGTTTGATATAAGAAAAGTGAAAAAATAAAATATCTAAAGGAGTTTAAATAATTGATTTATTATGGAGAAAAAAGCACAGAAAATTTTATTGGCAGATGACGATGTTCAGTTTTTAGATACAGGAAAATCTGCTTTGCTTGAAGCTGGTTTTGAAGTTGATGTGGCTGTTGATGGTTTTGATGTTGCGGAAAAATTAAATAGAAATAAGTATAATCTTATTTTGCTTGATTTGGTTATGCCTGGGAAAAATGGAGAAGATATATTACGGGATATGAGAGACGCTGGTAATACAACACCTGTTGTTGTATTAACATCTTTGTTTGATAATGAAGAAAAGCAAAGATGTTTATCTTTAGGCGCAAGTCTTTATTTTGATAAATCTGAGCCTGATTTTGAAAGTTTAATTGAAAAAGTTGAAAATGTTTTAAATAATAATTAATATTTAATGTCCGATGTAAATAAGAAAATATTGGTTGTCGAAGATGAGCCATTGTTGATGAAGGCAGAAATTTTTGACTTG
>JAOZLT010000030.1:7841-11253 GCA_029934675.1 Candidatus Altimarinota bacterium
ATTTAATAAAAGAAAATGAATATGCAGTTATTATGCTTGATTTGGTTATGCCTAATAAAACCGGATTTACCGTATTGTCTGAATTAAAAATGAAGAATATTAAAATTCCCATTATTGTTTTTAGTAATATGTTTGAAGATGTAAGTAGGGAAGAGGCTTTACGACTTGGGGCTAAGGAATATGTTGTAAAATCTGATATTACTTTGGACAAAATGGTGGAAAAAGTTGAAAAGTATATAAAAATGTAAGGAATTTGTAATTTTTGCATTAGATGGTTATAATTAAAAAATCATGGTAAAACAAAAAATAAATAATAAAGAAAAAGCAAGAATCTTCTTAGGCGTGGATGATTTGATGATATATCGGGATGTCGTTGAAGAAATGCCTGAGTCGATTTGTCGTTTTAAGCCTGGTGGGATTCTTAGTTTTGTTAATAAATCTTGTTGCAAATATTTTAATAAGAAATGCGATAATTTAGTCGGAAAGAGTTTTTATTCGCTGATTCCTCTTAAGGACAGGGGGGTGATTAAACAAACAATTGTTTCACTTAGTAAGAAGAAACCTTCTATAACTTATAAATACCAGGCTATAGCGCCGAATGGCGAAACTCGATGGCAGGAATGGACTAATCAAGCAATTTTTGATAAAAAAACAGGAAAAATTATTGAATATCAATCTATTGGGCGTGATATTACTAAACAAAAGGAGGAAAAAGAAGGCTTAGTGAAAAGTGAAAAGAAATTCAAGGATTTGGTAGAAAATGTATCTGATTGGATTTGGGAGGTGGATACCAAAGGTGTTTATACATATGTAAGCCCTAAAGTTAAAAACATACTCGGATATGAATCAAAAGAAATTGTTGGTAAAACTCCTTTTGATTTTATGCCTAAAGAAGAAGCAAAACGTGTTGCAGTAATATTTGGAGATAGTATTAAGCGAAAAAAGCCTATAGAGGTTCTAGAAAATAAAAATTTGCATAAAGATGGAAGTATTATTATTCTCCAAACAAGTGGTCAGCCTATTTTTAACCAAGAAGGCAATTTTATAGGATATATTGGTGTTGATAGGGATATTACTAGGCAAAAGGAAGTAGAGGATGAATTGAAAAAAGTTCATGATGAGTTGGCGCAACTGTTTGAAGAGAAGACTATAAAGTTTAAAAAGGTTAGAGAAGAACAAGAGAAGCAAAAAGAACATTTTCAAGTCCTTTTCGAATCCTCTCGCGATGCCATTATGATCTTGGAGCCGCCTACTTGGGCTTTTACTTCCTGCAATCTTTCTACAGTTAAAATGTTTGCCTGCAAAGATGAAAAAGATTTTATTTCTTATCCACCGTGGAAGTTATCTCCGCCTGAGCAACCTGATGGCATATCGTCTGCAGATAAGGCTAAGGCTATGATTATGGAAGCTGTGGAAAAAGGTTCTAATTTTTTTGAATGGACTCATCGTCGGAAGAACGGTGAGGACTTTCCGGCTACAATTTTGATGACTCGTATGACTGTAGGTGATAAAACTTTTCTGCAAGCAACAGTTAGAGATATTACTGAGCGTAAAAAAATTGAAGAAGATTTAAAAGAAAGTGAGAAAAGGTTAAGAATTGTAGCTAAAATGTCAACAGATTTTATTTATGAGTGGAATATTAAGACTGGTCGTCTGGAGTGGCTCGGTGATATTGATAAGAAATTTGGTTATTTTAATGGTAAATTTCCAAGAACTTTTCGGGCTTGGATTTCTACTATTTATTCTAAAGATAGATTGGTTGTAGAAAAGCAGATAAAGAAACAAGTGAAAATAGGTGGTTTGGTTGATGTTGCTTATCGTATTAAGGGAGAGCTTGGTAAGTGGTATTATTGGACTAACCGTGGTTGGGTGCTTTTGGATAACAAAGGTTATCCTTACAAAATGATTGGTGTATGTATAGATGTAACTAAACAAAAAGAAATAAATGAGAATTTAATAAAGGAAAAGAAATGGACTGAAACAGTAGTGCAGTTAGCTCCCAATATTGTTATTGGACTTGGTCGTAAATCTAAAATATTAATGTTTAACAAATTTGCTGAAAGGCTTACTGGTTATAAAGCGGATGAAGTGATTGGGAAAAATTGGATAGAGCTATTTGTCTCCAAAGAGCAAAGAAAAGGAATGTATGATGTTTGGGATTTAATATTTAAAAATGAATTTATTGAACATCATTATACAAATCCAATTCAAATTAAAAATGGAAATCAGCGCACAATTGCGTGGAATAATACGCTTATTAAGGAGGATGGTAAATTTAAAATGGTACTTTCAATAGGTGAAGATATTACAGATAGGGTAATTGCGGAAATTGCCCTTAAGAAGTCTGAAAGCAGATACAGAGATATTGTTGAAAATGCACCTGTAATGATTCATTCTGTTGATAACAATGGAAAAATAATTTTTATAAATAATATGGGGTGTTTAGTTTTGGGCTATTCTAAAGAGGAAGTGAAGGGTTTGCATATACGTGAAATTTATTCATCTGATCTTTGGAAAGATGTACAGAAGGGTTTTGAAAAATTAAAAATTAAAGGTTCAAAATTTGTGTCATTAGGAAAAATGATTAAGAAGAATGGTGAGGAAATTGATGTGGAAATTGATTCTATAGCAATATATGACGATAATGGGGTTTTTGTAAGAACACGCTCAATAATTCGTGATATAACTCAAGCTAAGAAAATAGGCGATATGTTGCAGGAGAAAATTGAGCAAATGGAGTTAATGGGAAGACTTAATTTAAAAAGACATAAAAAGGTACTTTTGCTAGAGAAGGAGAATAAACGTTTGAAAGAGTTATTAAAACTTAAAAATTAAAGTTTATATATTATGAAAAAAATATTGCCAATAGTTATTGGGTTAATAATTGTTGTAATAGGTGTGTTTTATATTATGGGTAAGTTAAAAGTTTCGGAAATTATGGATTCTGATTCTAAACTTGAAAAAGTTACAGTTTATTTAAAATGGTTACATCAGGCACAGTTTGCAGGTATGTATGTAGCAAAAGATATGGGATTTTATAAAGATGTAGGATTAGATGTTGATTTGGTTCCATTTGCATTTGGGGATTCTGTAGTTGACTCTGTTTTAAATAATCCGATTTCGTTTGGCGTTACTGGGTCAACTGAGCTTATTTCTGCAAGGTTTAAAGGGAAAGACGTAAAGGCTCTTGCGAATGTGTATCAAAAAAGTCCATATACTTTATATACATTAAAAGAAAATAATATAATTACTCCGAATGATTTAGTTGGTAAAAAGATTGGTTATCAGCCTGATACGGATGGTATGTTACTTTTTAGGGTAATGCTTAAAGCATTAGATATTAATATCAATGATTTAAATCTTGTAAAAATTGGATATACAGCTGATGAACTTATTGCAAAGAAGGTTGATG
>JAOZLT010000031.1 GCA_029934675.1 Candidatus Altimarinota bacterium
TTTTCCAATTTTTTATTCAGCAGAGCTCTCCTGTACTTAACAGTTAGTTGTAAGTAGTAATAACATTCAGAGATATTATGATACCAGTGCCACATTTTACTATCCAAATCTACCATGCCGTCATTATACATCAATTTCTGTCATAGCTTACCCGTCTAATGGTATGTGGCAGAGACCGCATGATGAATGGCATGCGGCAGAGACCGCATAATGAATGGAAAACCATTATTTATTTTGAAAGCTTCTCATAAAGATCGAGTGCGAACTGGTCTGTCATCCCCGTAATATAATCTTTCACCAGCACATAAGTTTCATCACTACTACTATTAAACTTTAACTTTTCAGGAACCAAACTAAAATCAGCCATCATTTTCTTAAATAAAAAGCTAATTACCTCCTGCCCCTTAACATTTCTTTCAGATACGCCACTTGACCTATAAAAATTATCATAAAGAAAAGCTTTAAGCTTGCTAGAATCATCTTGAATCCCCTTAGTAAATGAACTTAATAGCTTATCCAAACTACAAATCTGCTCAACGCTATTAATTCCAAATTCATTAATCAATTTATCTGTATTTGTAACTAAATCATCAATCATTAAACTCATTATTGATGAAATCATTGTAGGGACCAATAAATCAACAGACAGTTTTGAATCAACTTTCTCACTAGCCTTTTGCCATATGGAAATATGCTCTAAATCTCCAATTTTCAAAATATTTGCACGTAATCCATCATCAATATCATGATTCAAATACGCAATTTCATCAGCGATATTCACAATTTGAGCTTCTAATGAAGGCATTTTCTGATCAGTAAGACTAGGTTTATCAAAAGACGTTCTATGTTTTATTAGCCCATCCCTAACTTCAAATGAAAGATTTAAACCAAAAAAATCAGGCTTTTTTTGTTCCAAATACTCAACAACTCGCCTACTCTGTTCATTATGTTCAAAACCACTTCCATATCCTTTCATAAGCCTGTTCATTGAATCCTGACCAGCATGTCCAAATGGAGTATGTCCAAGATCATGTGCTAAAGCTATTGTCTCAGCAAGATCTTCATTTAGACCCAATATCCTTGCAATATCACGACTTATTTGAGCAACCTCCATTGTGTGAGTAAGGCGTGAACGATAATGATCTCCATAATTAGCTACAAATACTTGAGTCTTCCCCTTCAGGCGCCTAAATGACTTAGAGTGTATTACCCTGTCTCTATCACGCTGAAAACAAGTACGATAACCGCCCTCAGACTCTTCATGTTCCCTACCTTTACTTTCTGAGCTTTTAACCGCATAAGGAGCCAAGGTTTTCATCTCCCTTTCTTCAACCTGTTCACGTGTAATTATCATTTTTATCTTAATTATTATAATGGAAAATAATACTTAAATAAGCTATCATACCTACGTTTTCAATACAACTTAACAAGAGTCTCAAATGCGAGCATGAGTCACAAAAAAATACACTTAAGACTTAAGGCTCGCAAAGTCTTCCGTAGCTTTAAGCGAAGGAATGGCACTCGCACTAAATAATATGCACTTAAAAGAAATTCGCCGACAATTAATTCATCTACTTTATGGCCCAATATTAGTTCTTTTGCATTATTATGGATTTTTGACTTTGGAAATCCTTTTTGGCGTAATAATAGGGGGAAGCATAATGTCTCTCATGATTAAAAAGAAAAAAATGAATAGCATTAGATGGCTATTAAGTCATTTTGAACGCAATCATCATATGGAAAATTTTCCTGGTCGCGGAGTACTTTTTTTTACAATAGGAGCTTTTTTAGTACTACTGTTATTTGAAAAAGAACTAGCTTATGCAGGAATTCTTATGTTAAGCATCGGAGATGCTGCCTCTAACATCATAGGTAGACACTTCGGAAAAATAAAAACAAAACTAAATCCAAACAAATATATAGAAGGAACACTTGTAGGGATTATTTTATCCATACCAATTGCATATTATTTTGTGCCAAACATATGGGCAGCCATATCGGCATCATGTATTGCGATGTTTTTAGAAATGCCAAATGTAAAGATATTTAATTTTGAAATAGACGACAATCTACTAATACCTATTGGAGCTAGCTTTACATTAAGTTTATTTGTGTAAATTTAATTTGTATTAAAAAATTAAACTGTGGATAAAAAAGAATTTGGAAAAAAAGGAGAAGAAAAAGGAGTCGAATTTTTGAAGAAAAAAGGTTACGAAATTATTGATAGAAATTACCTAAAAAGAACGGGGGAAATTGATATTATTGCCTTTGACCCAAAATATAAAGAATATGTATTTGTCGAAGTAAAAACTCGAAAAAATTCTAATTTCGGATACCCCGAAGAATTTGTTGATGATGAAAAAATGGAAAAAATCACCGAAACCGCCGAAAACTGGCTCACAGACAATAATATAAAAAATCCTGAATGGCGAATTGATATAATTAGTATAGAATGGGGTGAGAAAGAACCCGAAATCAGACATTTGGAAAATATAAGTTAATTATAGCTAGTTTTTAGGTTATAGTTTGTAATGCGTAATAACTACAACCTAAAAACCTGCCTACCGAACAAGCAAGCTACAAACTACAACCTAAATCAATGAGTACCAAAATTAAAAACACCTTAGTATTCAGCTTATCAATTCTATTGGCTACGGGAGTCTATATTTGGTTTTATCCTATGAATAAAGGCACTTTAAATATAACAACCAACGTCTCTGAATATATAATAACAACAAGAGAAAAAACTATCCAGTGTCAAAAAAATCCTTGCCTCATACCGCTAAAATCAGGCATACATAAGCTGACACTAAATAAAGATGACTATTTTGAGCAAGCCCAATCTACAATTATTAGGAGGGGGAAACAAGAAAAGTTAATAATAACACTCAAAAAGATTCCTTCTTTAAAAATAAGCACAGAGACACCTCCAAATATCAATAAAATTTCTCAAAAATTACCTAATAAACTTAATAATAAGCAAATACAATCACCAACATGGGATCAAGATGAAAAACAAATTGCTTATATTGACAGAAATGATGACAAATTAAAAATTTGGAAAAATAATAATTCAAAAATAATTGCTTCACTTAAAAATATCAGTAAAAACTTTAAATTATATTGGTCGCCTAATCAAATGTACTTATTCGGAGTAGATAATAATGCAATTTATTTTATAGACATTCTAAAAGCTACACGTAAAAAAAGTATTCTTAATCTCAGCCCACAAAATTCTAAATGGTCCTTAGATAATAATTATTTATTACTAAATAATAAAAATAATAAGCTTTATAAAATAAATATATCCGGTAACGAAATATTATCTCTAGAAGTTGAGATAAATTTAGAGAATTCTAAATGGAAGGAATATAATAACCTTGTTTATTACGCAAATAACATAGAAACAAACAGCTCAACAATCGCTTTATTCAACACAATTACACAAACCAACGAAATGATTATGTCAAAAACAGAATTTTCTATAGACAAAATAAGTACAAATAATGATATAATCTACTTCCATAACCCATCTTTAAGCACTTGGTATAAATTAGATTTTTAATTAATGAAAAACGGAAAAAGAATATTAATAACGGGGATACTAAGTTTATTTCTTTTTGTGTCACTACAAAGAATTGTTTTTGCTAAAGAGGAAAATAGTGGAATTTTATGGTATTTTTTAAAAATATTTAAACAACCCGAAATATCTGAAAATATCATAGAAAAGAAGATAAAGATTAAAATGCCACAATATGTAAAATCAATCTACATTACAGCCGATACAATGAGTACTAAACGAGGAAAACAACTGATTGATACAGCTGTAAAAAATGGAGGAAATGCGGTAGTAATCGATATTGAACATGGAGGAGGACAGCTAGCATTTAACCCAAAAAATGAATATCTAAAAAATATTAACCCAGGTCGCTCAACTTTAAACGATATACCCACCTATATAGATGAATTACATAAAAAAGGAGTCTATGTTATTGCACGTCAAGTAATTTTTAATGACCCCTACACAAGTACACGTAAGCCAGAATGGAGAATAAATTACGCTCACGGTAGTGGGACCTATGACTACAGATGGCTGGACCCATCCAAACCAGGAGTTCAAAATTACAACCTATATATAATGCAGGAGGTTGCAGAACTCGGATTCGATGAAATTCAATTTGATTATATACGATTTCCTGCTGCAAATATCGGCTATCTGGACTTTTATTATGATGAAGAAAAATTTAGTAGAACTGATGTAATTAACGACTTTTTAAGCAAAGCCAGACGAATTGCAGATAGCCACAATATAAAACTAAGTGTTGATGTTTTTGGTGCCATTGTATTTGGAAATGTAGACTGGAAAATTGTAGGTCAAGATGCTACTGGAATGGCAGAATATGTAGATGCTATTTATCCTATGACATACCCTTCACACGTAAGCCCTGGTTATTATGGCCATAACAACCCTTATGGCGACCCATACTCATTTGTACACGATTCCATCAAACGCTTTGTTGAAAAAGTAAACGGAAAAGCAGAAATAAGAACTTGGGTACAAGGATTCCCATTAAAAGTTAATTTTGGAACATGGTTTATAAAAGACCAAATAAAAGCTACATATGACGCAGGGGGCACAGGCTTCGCCATATGGAGTCCTGGCAATTATTACACCTACAGCTGGTCATCTCTTGATATGACACCAGAAATAAAGAAAGAAACTGTATTAGAGGATGGAACCGGAGATACTCCTATAAAATAATCATTGTACGGTAATACTTCATCTATTCGCTTAATTTATACTCCTATTATATTGCGGTAAAAATCGTGACTTACTTTTTCGATGTAATGATACTTTTAAGTGTAGCGATGCTATTTAATTCACCCTTCTTCATTTTTTTATGGAAAAAAACGAAGCAAAAAAACCACTAGGAATCACTAATCATAAATCAGCATTGTACCTTATATTACCAATGTGCAGAACGTGACCCCTAAACCCTTATCTTTTTACTTTCTTTACCCGCCCAGCTCAAAAAGTATCGTTCGAACGGACTCATCTAAAAAAGTGAGTGTCGTAATAACATAACGTCCGTCGGTAGTATTTGTAATCGGCTAAATTGTAAAAAACCATGACCATCTCCAAATCATAAGAAGATCACAGTTCAAGACATTCCTAAAAATCCATCCCGATAAATCCATCCAATCCCGAGAATCAGCGGTTCAGACAAGGGGGCTACTGGGAGAGGCTTACCCCGTACAACGATTATCCTACAAACAACAAAAAACCCGCCATTCTAAGCTTAACGCCAAGAACAAACGGGCTCTGATAACAAAATTACCTCTTTGCCCACTGAGGAGCCCGTCTAGCACCATGTAATCCTGGCTTCTTACGCTCTTTAACACGCGAATCTCTAGTTAGGAAACCTACCTTCTTTAAAACAGCTCTAAGAGCAGGGTCAAATACAATCAAAGCTTTTGAAATTCCATGTCGGACTGCATCTGACTGAGAAGAAACACCGCCACCAACAACTTTTACAGTAATATCAAAATTCTTAAGCATATCAACCAACTTAAGTGGCGCTTTTATATTCCCAATCAATGATCCAAAAAAGTATTCCTTCATTGGCTTATCATTAATAACAATATCTCCTTTTCCATTTTCATAAAGGCGAACACGTGCTACAGAAGTTTTTCTTTTTCCGTTAGCATAAAAATAACGACCTTTACGTACAGTTGATGTTTCCTTTGTTGTCTTATCTTCAGTCTTAGGCATAAAAATTAAAATTAAATAGAAAGGATTTCTAGTTTCTGTCCTACATGAGGATGTTCTGGACCAGCATATACATTCAGTTTCTTTAAAATAAATTTCTTTAAACGATTACGAGGAATCATACCAGCTACAGCCTCATTTAAAATTTTTGTAGGATTTAGCTTTCGAACAGTGGCAATAGGCTTACGACGTAAATGACCAATATAACCTGTATGATGGATATATTCTTTCTGTTCCTCCTTTTTACCAGTTAATTTTACCTTTTCAGCATTTATAACCACTACATAATCACCCATATCTAAATGAGGAGTAAATACCGGCTTATTTTTGCCTCTTAAAATTACTGCAATCTCAGTAGCAAGACGGCCAAGTGTCTTTCCATCTGCATCTACCAAATACCATTTTTTATCAGATCTAGATTCAACCTTTGGTGTATAAGTTTTAAATGTCATATTATGATTAGAAGATTCAAGATTATAATATTATAAGATTATTTTTTGTAATAATAAGTAAAACAAACATTTATAACCTTATAATTTTGTAGTAACTATACTAATTCTATTTGTACCATTGGAGCGGCATCACCTGCCCTAAAACCTAAATTAATTAATCGTACAAAACCTGAATTTCGATCTTTGTAACGCTCCAACAACTCATTAATTAATTTTTTTGGTGCATTCTTATCTAAAAAATAAGAATTTAAACTACGATAAGCGTTCATTTTAGAATTTTTCTTCGCAACCGATATAAGTTTTTCAATAATAGGTTTTACAAGTTTTGCTTTAGCTTTTGTAGTTTTTACCTTTTCATATAACACAATTGATGTAGCTAAATTTCTTAGCATTGAATCCAAATGTGCCTCATCCCTATTGATTCGTTTTGACTTTACTCTGTGTCGCATGAATTAAAATATTAAATAAAAAAATATTAAATAAAAATAGTTTTAGAACTCCTTATCATCCATTAATTTCAATTTTTTTGTATCTAGTGCATCAGACACTTCCGTCATAGCCTTTTTACCAAAACCTCGGAAATTACCTAATTTACTTGGAGTGCATTTTACCAACTGCTCAATTGAGCCTATTCCTCCATTTATCAATGAATTTAATGTACGAGGAGAAAAATTTAAGATTTCAATTGGTGTATAAGTTTCTTTTTTAGCCTCCTCCTCTTCTTCCTGTAATTCTTTAGCCTTAACTTGTTGTCGATCACTACGATAATCTGCCTCTATCTCTTCATCTTCTACAAGAAACAAATCGAAATATGATTTAAGAACACTGGCGGTGAATTTTAACGCATCTTCAGGCAAAATGGAACCATCAGTTTCAATTTCAATTGACAACTTATCCAAATCTGTCATTTCACCTACACGAGTATTAGAAACATCATAACGCACTTTCTTAACTGGAGAATAAATTGCATCTACCAATATAACTCCTAATTCTTTACTACTCTTCTTCCTTAACGTAACAGGCACATATCCAACACCCTTTTCAACAGTCATCTCAACGTTTAACTTTGTACCCTTTTTAGTAATAGATGTTATATGAAGATCTGGATTAAGCACTTCAATCTCACTTGAATGTTCAATATCTTTAGCAGTAACCTCACCTTCTTTATTTATAGATAATTTGATTACTTCAGGATCTGTAGAAGTTTTCTTAATCTGTAATTCCTTTAAATTTAAGATAATATCTAAAACACTATCCTGAATACCAGGCATTGTCGCATATTCATGAGTAGCACCATCTATTTTTACAGAAGTAATTGCCGCACCTGGCAAAGATGATAACAAAACACGACGAAAAGCATTTCCAAGAGTCATTCCATAACCCGATGGCAATGGGCTAATTGTAAAAACAATATGATTTGGAGTGATTGATTCGGTTTTAATTTTTGGTAAACCGATTTCTTCTTGAATGATATGCATAAAATATATAAGTTAAATAATTGTAAGTTTTTATCGTGAATAGAATTCCACAATTAACTGACTATCGATACTTTTTTCAAGATCATCTTTTTCGGGAAATGAAACAATTTCGACTAAAACCTTTTTTAAATCCACATTCATCCATTTAGGAGAATAGTCTTTAAGCTTTTCAAAGCCACTATATAAATGAGAATTTTTCATTTTATCAACTAACTCTATCTTATCTCCCGGTCGCACAAGAATAGAAGGAATATCTACCCTTCGTCCATTTAAACGAAAATGACCATGATTAACCATTTGCCTTGCCTGCATACGAGTAACTGCAAATTGAGAAACATAAATCACATTATCTAATCTTAACTCAAGCATTCGCAATAAATTTTCACCGGTTTCACCAGTCATTTTAGATGCTTTCTTAAAATAATTTCTGAATTGCTTCTCTGAAATACCAAAAATCATTCGCGCTTTTTGCTTCTCATTTAATTGAACTCCATATTCACTCAATTTACCAAATGACATACGAGAACCATGTACTCCTGGCTTCCCTGCCCTACGTTCCAAAATTTTATTATATTTTTCAGCACCGAATAAATTCGCTCTATGACGTCGACACAACCTTGCTTTAGGACCTGTATATCTCATATAGATTTAAGATTTAAGATTTAAAATTTGAGATTTAAATGATAAATCGCAAATGTAAAATGATAAATGAAGTGTTTAATTTCTTAAGAAATTAAACACGACGCGCTTTCTTCTTACGACAACCATTATGAGGAAATGAAGTAGTGTCAAAAATTGCCTCAAGTTCAAGACCAGCCGCATGCAAACCACGAACTGCCTGCTCTCTCCCTGTTCCAACTCCTTTTATAAATACTTTTACGCGCTCAACACCATAAGGAGAAACCTTTTCTGCTACTTTTTCTGCAGTAATAGTTGCAGCATAAGGTGTGGACTTACGAGTCCCCTTAAAACCATTTGATCCAGCAGAAGCCCAAGCCAAAACATTACCACTCGGCTCTGTAATAGAAATCATAGTATTGTTATAAGTTGCAGTAACATAAGCATGAGCCAAAGGCACTGTCTTTCTAACCTTCTTCTTACTAGTTTTAGCTGATTTATCTGCCATATTAAATTTAATAATTATGTATTATAACTTCGGGTTTCGAGTTTCGAGCCTTGCCTACCTGCAGGCAGGTTTCGAGCTTCCGAACGAAGCGAGAGTATTATTTTTTCAGTGCTTTTATTTTTCCACTACCCATTGTCATCTTCTTTCCACGCTTTGTACGCGCATTAGTTTTTGTACGCTGCCCACGTACTGGCAAACGACGACGATGACGAAATCCTCTGTATGTACCAATCTCCTGTAAACGCTTTATATCATTTGTTGTCTGACGCCTTAAATCACCCTCAACAACAAGCTTAGAAACAGCATCACGAATCTTCTGCTCATCGGTATTAGACAAATCTTCAACCTTTGTATCTAAATCAATTTTAAGATTGACCAGTAACTCATGGCTCACCTGTCGCCCAATACCATATATATAAGTCAAAGCAACTTCTATACGCTTACCTCTTGGTAGATTTATTCCTGCAATTCTCGCCATAAATGACAAATGTTAAATGAAAAATAAAATACAAAATCAAAGATGCAAAATGCAAATTGATCTATCCTTGTCTTTGTTTATGTTTTTTAGATGCAGGACATATCACGCGTACAACACCTTTACGTTTAATAACTCTACACTTATCACAAATTTTTTTTACTGAAGCTCTTACTTTCATAATACTATAATTAACAACTTTATTTATGACGATAAATTATCCTGCCTTTTGTTAGGTCGTAAGGTGTCATTTCAACTGTAACATTATCACCAGGTAAAATTCGAATATAATTCATACGGACCTTCCCTGATACATGAGCTAGAACAGTATGTCCTTTATATTGCTCATCAATAAGCTCTACCTTAAACGTCGCATTTGAAAGCGCTTCAACTATTCGCCCTTCTACCTCTATAACTTCTTTGGCCATAATACTTAATTTGAACAAAAGCGGTAAGAGTTTACATGATACTATAGGTAGACGCAAGTGTTTTTTTACAAGATATTATACTATGTCAAGCTAATATTTCATGTCCATCTTCAGTAACCAGGATTGTATGCTCGAAATGAGCGGAATATTCACCATCTTCAGTAACCACTGCCCACCCATCTTTTGCTGTTCTTACCTGTCCACTTTTCATAGCTGAAATGGGTTCAACAGCAAAAATCATACCAGGTTTTATCATCGGCCCAGTACCTCTTCTTCCAACATTCAGAATTTCAGGAGGTTCATGTAAATTAACACCCACACCATGTCCTGTACATTCAGCTACAGCAGAATACCCCTGATCTTCAAGCGTTTTTTGTATCACCGCAGAAATATCTCCTATATGCCCACCAGGCAAAACCTGTTTTACTGCTTGGCATAAAGCCTTCTTAGTTATTTTAACAAAATGCCGTACTTCATAATCAACATTACCAACCAAAGCGGTCCTACAAGCATCTGTATAAAGATCTTTATAAATCACACCACAGTCAAGCCCTACTATATCGCCATCTTTTAAAATGGTATCTTTATTCGGTATCCCATGAACTGCTTGTTCATTAACAGACGTACATAAAGTAGCCGGAAAACCTTGATACCCCTTAAATCCTGGAGTAGCACCATTATGACTACGTATAAACGATTCAGCCAACTGATCTAGTTCAAACGTTGAAACACCTGGCTTAGCTGCCTCAGTAACTTTCTTTAAACATTCCTGCAAAATTAAGCCACCATGTCGCATAGCCTCAATTTGCTCTGGTGTTTTTATGGGAATTGAACCAAACATATCAATAGTATTAAATTGTAAATTTTAAACCGTAATCTGACTAAAAACTTAAAATTAATTAAATAAATAATCTACCTTTTCAATCATCTCCTTGCCAACCTTACTAATCTCCTGTTCCCCATCTACTTCAATCAAATGATCCCTTTCATAAAAACTGGCAATTACAGGAACTGTTTCCTTCTCGTATACCTCAAGACGCCTCTTAATACTTTCAATATTATCATCCTGACGAACGACAAGTTTTCCTCCGCAATGTTGACACGTATCTGATTTATATGAAGGAGGATAAACACCCTGACAATCTTCACATATACGACGTTGAGTTAATCGCTTTATCGCTTCTTCTTCTGAAATTTTTATCAGTACTGCAAAAGCATCTCTATTATTTTTCGACAATAAGGCAACAAGTTTTTCAGCTTGTTTAACTGTACGTGGTATTCCATCAAAAAGAATAGTCTGATCATCAGAAAGCCCAGACATATATTTTTCAATTACCTGCATAATAGTATCATCATCCACTAAATTTCCTGACGCTACTATATCCTTTATCTTTTCACCCAAAGAAGACCCTGATTCAATCATCTGCCTCAACTGACCACCCATCTCAAAAAATTTAAGACCATACTTCTCAGCCAAAACTTTTCCCTGAGTACCCTTACCAGAACCTTGCATTCCGAA
>JAOZLT010000200.1 GCA_029934675.1 Candidatus Altimarinota bacterium
TTGTCTGGTCTAACAGATTCATTTTGTTTGCAAGGAATGCGTAACCTGCGTACCAGTCATTCAGATTAACGTCATTGTATGGTTTTGTGATATCTGAATTCGGCTTTACATTATTCGTAGCAAATAGAATTTTTAAGTATTCCGCTTTATTTACAGTATTTGCCGGTTTGAATGATCCATCTTCATATCCTTTTACAATACCACGTGCAACCGCAGTTGAAACTGTTGGTGCATACCAAGCGTTATTATCTACATCATTGAAATTTGAATCAAATGGACCTCCTACGTCTACATTAAATGCAAGCATAAGCATTTTTAGTGATTCCGCACGGTTAACTGTTTTGTTAGGCTGAAATGTGCCATCCGAGTAGCCGTTTACAATATCTTTATCTTTTAAATATTTAATTGCATCATAATTTGGATGTGTACGTCTGATATCGGTGAAGGCTTTTATATCTTCTTTGAAGATTTTATTACTCTCACCAACTAATGCTCCGTTTTGAGCCCTCATAGTTACAGGTCCGTCATTCGAGATTATCACTTTAACCCTAGCTACACCATTTCGGAAATCGCTTACTCGTAATGTATTTGGAGTAAATTTAGCTGAGCCGATTTTTGCACTTAGATTTATAACTCCACTAAAAGCTACAGCAGGGGATATGTTGCTATCCTCATCCAGAGCTATTACCTGAATAGTTTCAACTATGTTTTTTTGATAATAACCGTCATGTTCAATATGTAATTTTGAGATAGGTTTTATCTTATCTATGAAATCTACTTTGTAGCTACTTTTGCCTACTGTAATGTTAGCTGAGCCTACTTCTGAGCTTCTTATAATTACTTTAATTTCATCGTTTCTGAAGTCGGATTTTTTATAGTTTGATTTAAGTAATTGTCCGACACCAGAAAGTTCAACTTTTACTGATTCAGTGTGGCCTAAAGTCATTATTTGGCTGTTGTCATCCCTTATTATTAGCGTTACACCATTATTAACTAAACTTACACGTTCGCCAGTGATTGTGTATTTGAATAATTTAGATTCACCGCTTTCATTAAATGTTACTTCCGGTTCTAGCGTAGGTTCTGGCGTAGGTTCTGGGGTTGGAGTTGGATTTGGGGTAAGCTCATGGGTTGAATCTGGTGTTGGATCAGGTTGTGGCGTTGGCGTATTATCATTGCCTGCCACAGCGCTGTAGCCGATATATTTGGATACGAATGTCATTGGGTTAATCGTATGATTTTTACCATTAGATAGACCAAGACCTGCATTTACCGCTTCAAAGAAACTGAGTCCTGCATTCTGTGATTCTTTCCAAGTAAATGGCCAGTATGGGTGCCATGGTGCGCTGTCACGGTCTATTTGAAAATGGAGATGTGGAGTTGTGGATGTACCTGTATTCCCGCTAGTTCCGATTATTTGACCTTTTAATACATTTTGTCCTTTTACTACATTTATTTTATCCATATGATTAAGGGCGGAATAAAGTGTTGTGAATTTACCTGGATTTTTAGGATCTGGCACATTTGAATGCTTTATTACAATATGATGTCCAAAGCCTGTTGATTGCATTGAGGTTTTTTCAATTTTCCCGTTGGCAATTGCATGTATTGGTGTGCCCATGGGGATCTTTATATCTACTGCTAAATGACTTCCAACATTTTCTGTGTGGTCATATTTATAATTACCAAGATAGACTACAGGATAGGTTATTTTTGTATTGCGTATGCTATCTTGATTCGCATTACCCCATACCAACTGGCTATCAGGGAATTGCATTTTTTTTAGGTCGTATGCAGGTAAGTCGATTAGGTCACTTTCCGGTATTTGGTCGTATGTTTCGTTGTTCTGGGTATTCCAATGTGTCCATTTTGGTACTTTATAAACTGGCATTACTGTTCCGTTAAATGGCTGTGGAGCTTCTAATATGCTTGCTTTAAACCACATTCCAGTTTGTTCGCCTAAATACACAATTGCCATTAAAGCAATTGTAACAATTGTAAGACCTGCATATTTCAAAATCTTTATTCTTTTTATCCTTTTTTTAGCCGCAAAATTTCTCAATTGATGCTTTGGTGATTTGAATAGCATTTGTTTTTTGTTTTTTAAAATCCTATTATTATAGCAAAAAACGTGTGATTTTTCAAGTGGTTATTCATGTTGTTTATCGAGTGGTTAA
The DNA here is from genome assembly GCA_029934675.1 of Candidatus Altimarinota bacterium. Lineage (GTDB taxonomy): Bacteria > Patescibacteriota > Gracilibacteria > UM-FILTER-43-11 > UM-FILTER-43-11 > JAJDCE01. The sequence continues at coordinate 2,178 of JAOZLT010000200.1, forward strand.
TCTATTCCTCATTCTTCGGAATTGTTTTTCATGTGGTTTGAACAACATGAAAAATTACTTGATAAACAGCTCGAAGGGTGGATAAACTACATGAGTAACCACAAAAATGCGCATCAAATCACTCAAAATCAGAGGTTTCCGCAATATAGCTAAGGCGGATATAGAATTTAAAAAGGATACGAAGGTATTTGCTTTTACTGGGCCAAATGGTCATGGGAAGACAAATATTCTGGAGGCGATTTTTCTTCTCGCTATATCAAAATCATTTCGTACAAATGAAAATGAGGATTTGATTGGTTTTGAGGATGATTTTGCGTCACTTAAAGCGGAAGTGGAGAAGGGGAGTGAGAGTGTTGAATTAGATTTAATTGTTACTAAACAGCCACCTAAAAAGACGCTGAAGGTTAATGGCGTTCAGAAAAAGGCTGTGGATTTTATGGGAAATCTGAATGTTGTTTTCTTTTCTCCCGATGATATTGGGATGATTCATCTTTCTCCTGGTATAAGACGGCGGTATTTGGATTTACTTTTATCTCAGTTGGATAGGGATTATCTGGAGGATTCTCTTAATTATCAGCAGGCTATCAAACAACGTAATTCTCTTTTAAAACGAATTTCTAATAACGAAGCTAAGGAGGAGGAATTAGAATTTTGGGATTCTAAGTTGGCTGAAGTCGGAATACGAATTATTGAAAAGCGAAAGAATATTGTCGGTAAGTTGGATAACTTTTCTGTAAATTTTTATAAAAAGGTATCTGGCGAAAAAGATGAGCTTAAAATTAAATACGAGTCTTCAATTAATACTTCTGAACCTAGTCAATATGTGGAGAAGCTATTTGCCGGTAGACGACGTGATATTCTAAATGGATCTACGGGGCTTGGACCACATCGCGATGACCTTATATTTTTATGTAATGGGTATGATATGAAGGCATTTGCGTCTCGTGGTGAGTGGAGGAGTTTGGTTTTGACTCTCAAATTTGCGGAAATCGACTTACTTAAAACTAAAAAAGGTTTTTATCCTATTTTATTACTCGATGATGTATTTTCCGAATTAGATGAAGAAAGGCAGAAGGTTCTGTTTAATATAATTCAAAATACTCAAACCTTTATTACTACTACTCACAAAGAGTTTTTGGATGTTGTGTCTTCGATAGATTCAGACTCTGGCGAGGAGGGGGAGAAGGTGGTGTTTGAGGTGGAGGAGGGAAGAATCATTTAGCATTTTGGATTTTACATTTCTGATTCCTATTTTTTCATTTTATAATTCTTGCCCAAAAATACAGTTCTGAGACAGATTTGGATTATTGGGTAAGTGATTAGAATATC
>JAOZLT010000201.1 GCA_029934675.1 Candidatus Altimarinota bacterium
GCCTGAACTTTATACTGGACTTAAGGAGATTTATCTTCAAGGTTACAACAGAATGACAAAACTAGAGATATCTCAAGATTCTCCTTTGCCACTTAAGCTTTTAGGTATAGGCTGGGAAGTAAAATAAAAACCCAAAAGGAGAAACCATGTGGGGAGCAGTAGTAATGATAGGTGTCAGTCTTATTGACGGATACCTAAGCTCAAAACAAAACGATGCAGCGACTACGGTTGCCGCAGATCAGGCGTATAATAACTGGGTCTTTAACCAGAACTATACGAATCTGGCTAAATCACAACAACAAGAAAAATGGAACTTAGCAGGTCTTGAGCGATCAACTGTAATGCAAGCGGCTCAGAGGACTCAGAACTTCGAAAATATGAAGATTCAATTTGACTCTTGGGCACGCGAATCTCAGATTCAAGCTCACGAATCACAAGTCCAAGCTAAAGTTGAGATGCAGAATACAGAGATACAAAAGATTGAAGATTCAATGCAAGTTATGGAGATGCAAGGGAAAGCCGATCATGTCATGAGATCAGAAGCATACAACAAGTTAGCTCAAACTCAGATGGTGCAAGTTGCTTATTCAGGCAGAGTATCAGGTGAAGGCTCAGTAGATGCTATTATGACTAAATCCCAGGAAGATTACAGATGGGATCAAGCATGGAACGCAGATTTATTGACAATTTCAAAGGCATCTCTTGAAGCAGATCAAACAAACATTGCAAGAGCAGGTTATCTTGAGCTCAGAAATACAGCCAAGAACTCAGCAACTGAAAGATACCTCTCAAGTGCTCAGAGTAAAATCTCTCAAATCGGTTCAGACATGAATTATTACAACACATCAGATCAGGTAAACTTGATGTATCAAAGCGCTGTATTTGATAGAGAATACTCAAATAAACTAATTGACCTAGAGCAACAAAAGCAAGCCATGAATCTAGATCAAAGCCAGCAAAACATAGGTCTTTTGAATTATAATAACAGCATCAATACTCAAAAAAGTTATGTAAATGCCGCTGGTAAATACATAGGCCAAATGGACACATAGGACACATAAGGAACAAGATGAAAATAGATACTTATCAACGAGAGCAGCTCAAGTATAACCCAAGACTTGAACAACTCAATAAAATGCCGGGCCAAGCTGAGATGTCATCAATCAAAGGGTTCAATGCTCCTAATCTTGGAGAAGTCATTGGTGCCTCGAGACAATCTGAAGCTATCCATACAAGATCTTTGCAGCAAAGACTCCAGGAATTCAAAACAGCTCAAAAACAAGAGCTCCAGAGTGAGCAAAACAACACAGCACTCCTGGATCAGATGAATAAAGTACAAGAGCAAAGCACAAAAAATGAGAACGCTATTCAACAAAAAACTACACAAGCAGTTCTCAGTGCGTCTTTGGACCTTATCAAGCACAAAGGCATGTATGATGCTCAAAGTGACCTAGTTGATCAGCAAAATCAAATAAGAGCAATTGAAAATTCAGTTGACCAAGGAGCAATGAGCAGATCTGATGCCGATCAAGCAATCAGAGCAACTCGACTCGAAAGCCGATCAATATTCACAGGCATCTATGGCGATGCTTATAATACTGTTACTGACACTTATTACAACAACACAGCGCGTCAAGATGCAGTAAAAAAAGCAGATCAAGCAGCTCAAAGCGCTAAAATGAATCCAGAGATTTTCAAAGCGTCATGGAAAACTTATACTGAAAATGCGATAGCAGATGCACCAAATGATGAGAGCAAACTTATCCAAGAACGCTATTATAATGAAGTAGGTCTCAAGATGTACAAAGCTCTGAATGGCGCTCAAACCAGGGCAACAACAAAAGCTGTTCAAACAGGGACTAAAAATGTCCTGAAAGATCTAAAGGAAACACACAAAGGAGCTATTCACTCAGGGCAAAGTCAACTAGCAGATGAATCACAGAACGCTACATTTGCTCTGATTGATCAAAATGTCAATGCTGGATACACAACACCTGAAGCTGCTCAAAAGCAAAAAACTGAGTTTGTCACAGGTTCACTGATGGAAACATACGAGACTGAATTTGACCAGATGATAAAAACAGGTCAAGGCAATCCAGTTCAATACATGGAATCCGTAAAGAAAACAATCCAAACTGATGCCAATTTCCTGAGTTATGATGCTGAGAAGCGTAAAAAATTAGTAGATCACATGGATACTAAACTCAGACAAGAAGCCAAAAGACTAAATGATGACGTTATTGTTTCACTTGAAAGCGGGAAAGATCCACACCCAGATGAGACTAAAAAACTCAAGCAATACGCACCTTATTTGAGTCTCCAAGAACGCCAGAAACTCAAAGAAGCAGATGGATACAATACCGTTTATCAGACAATCAAAGATGCTCCTCTTGCTTTGCAGAAAAAGTTTATCGAAGCAGCAGAAAAATCAAAAGGCGCTGATTCGGTCAGATCATCAAAGAAATTAACCAACATCTACAACAAAAAACTCAAGAAAGCTCAAGATAATCCAGTAGGTCTAGCTGAAGAAGAGGGACTTTTTGATCATGTTGAACTTGATTCACCTGAGAATTTGAATCTCAGAGCAACACAAGCTCATCAAGCCCAGGACAAATACCGAACTGAGGGAGTCCAAGCTAAATTTTTCACACCTCAAGAAGTAGAAGACATAAGCATGTCCTGGGAAGGCACTACAGCTGAAGGCAAGCAAAAAATCATTCAATTTTATTCAGGTATTGAAGATAAAGAGATGCGGAAAATAGCACAGAAGCAAATCCAGGAAAAAAATAAAATTATGGGTGGCTTATTCGTTCTTCAGGATCAACACAAAACTCAAGCATCTCTTGAGGCAATCGAAGGAGCTCAAGCTATTCAAGATAATTTGCCTCAATATAAAATGACTGACTTAAATCTTGAGATAAATGATGTCCTGACGGATTTTGTTGGATTTGCCGATCTCGGAGATGTGCAAAGAATGAAAGAAACAATCACCGCCATTTATGCTGCGAAACATATAAGAGCAGGTAATGAAAAAGGCATTGATTCAGATCAGGTCAAATTAGCAACTGAAGCAGTCCTAGGCGTCCAAATTGATGGAGGATGGTTTGGTGGAAGTACAGAATACGCTCCAACTGGAGTGACTGAAGATCAATACACCAACTGGCGAGAATCTCTCTCGGGTGCCTTGAGCAGATTTGACCTGCCTCTAGTGAAAGATCACAACAGAGAAGGCACTGATGATGTCCTCGAAGACGCGCAAGCAGTGAAAGTGCAAGATACATATCAAGGCTCTGATCACATAACAAGATACAAATTTAGATACCAGAACGCTTGGTTGACTAATCAAGCGGGCGAAATTTATGTCTTAGATTACATACCACAGGGGCAATAAATGTCATTTTTAGAAGAACTACAACAAAACCTTGACAAGACGCCTCAGAGTCCTGTTAAGTCTCTTAATCTCCCTGAGATCGATGATGACA
>JAOZLT010000032.1:0-6399 GCA_029934675.1 Candidatus Altimarinota bacterium
TATTGATCAAAAATTTAAAGATTCGTTAGTGGGAAGAAAAAAACTATTTAATGTTAATTCATTGTCTTTTAGAGAGTTTCTAAGATTTAAAAAAGAAGAAGATTTATTAAAAGTATTACCAACTGAATATAAAGCCGAAGGGTATGAACTTAAACAAAAAATAGCATTAAGTAATTATGAAAAACTAAAACAATATTTTGATGAATATAATATATTTGGTGGTTATCCAAGAGTAGTATTAGACAAAGAAGACAAAAAAGCAGTTCTTGCAGAAATAGCATTTTCATACTTAAAAAAAGATGTGTATGAAAGCAATATAAAGAAAGAAGAGGCTTTTTTTAAGCTAATAAAAATACTTGCAAACCAGGTGGGTCAATTAGTTAATGCTAACGAACTCTCTTCAACTTTAGGGGTTACACAACCTACAGTAGATCATTTTTTGTATGTACTTCAAAAAAGTTTTCATATCAGTCTTGTTAAACCGTTTTCAACAAATATTAGAAAAGAACTTACCAAAATGCCTAAGGTATTTTTCAGAGATGTAGGGTTGCGTAATTTTTTTGCAGACAACTTTAAACCAATGGTAGCAAGACAGGATAAAGGTGAATTGTTTGAAAATATAGTTTACAGAAGTTTAATAGAAAGATTTGAGGATTATGATATTAGGTTTTGGCGAACACAAGCTGGGAACGAAGTAGATTTTGTTATTGAAGATAAATTTGCTATTGAGGCTAAATATAATGAAAAATCAATCAATTTAAAGAAGTATGAAAACTGGAAACAGTCATATCCAAATATACCAATTGATTTTATTGTTTACGAAAAATCGAATACACAATATTCATTTCGATTGTGGGAACCTTGGGAAATCTAAAGCTGAAGTTTCTTCAATGTATGCTATATGACAAAACTCCCATTTATTATCCATTAGGCTCTTGCTCTAATCGCTTTTTATTTAACTTAAATGGTTCAGATGCTGTAGCCCAAGATAGGTTAATCATAATGAGTGATTCAAAATAAAAAATTATAAATCACCCATCACAAATCATGAATTAAAGCCCTATCTCATCTCCAATCTCCCTAATTGCATCCAATGCCATCTGTAAAAAATCATCTAATGTAAGTCCTAAATACTCGCATTCCATAATCACATCCCTGTTTACATTGGCAGCAAATGATTTGTCTTTAAATTTCTTTTTAAGGGATTTAACCTTTGCACCTTCCAATGTTTTATCTGGTCGCATAAGTCCGTATGCGTACACAAGCCCAGTTACAGTTTCTGCGCAAGCAAGTGCATGTTCAAATATAGTTTCCCTCTCTCTGTCCGGAAAGCATCCAAACGGTGCGCCATAAACATGTGATGCCATTACATCAACAAGCTCATCAGAAACGTCGTAATCTTTTAATATTGCCCTACTCATAACGCAATGGTCGGCAGGACTATCTTTTGTAAGTTCGTAATCAATATCATGTAAAAGTCCCGCAATTCCCCACGTATTCTCATCTTCTCTCATTTTACATGCAAGTTTACGCATAACTACTTCCGATTCCCGTGCATGGTTACGCATAGTTGGGTCTTTTATATGCTTATCTAAAATCTCAACTGCTTTTTCATAAGTTATCCCCGCTTTAATTACATCAGATTTTTTATCAGGGCAGTGTTTATCATCCTTTTGTGGTTTAGCAGGCGGTATTCCAACTTGTTTATGTAATGGTTTTAATAAAGGAAACATTACAACGTCCCTCAAATTATCCTGCTGTGTCAAAAGTGTAACAATCCTATCGATTCCCATGCCCCAACCACTAATTGGTGGCATGCCGTGTTCCATACATTCCAAATAATCTTCGTTCATACTCATCGCATCCTCATCGCCAGCAGCCTTAGCCCTTGCCTGAGTTTCCATTCTGTCACGTTGGTCCATCGGATCCACAAGTTCGCTGTACGCGTTAATAACCTCCCACGTATTCACCAAAAGCTGGAAGGTATCACAAACCTTTGGATTTTTATCATTTCTTCTTGCAAGCGGTTTCGTGTCAGCGGGATGGTGGATTACAAAAGTTGGTTGTATAAGTTTTGGGCGACTGACTTTTTTGTATAAATGATCAACCAAATTTCCATAACCCATTTTTTCAGCGTCCTCTATTTCAATTTTTTTAGTCTTAATTGCTTTTAATAAAGATTCCGATGTGTTGTGCTCTAAAACATCAATACCGCTATCTTTTTTAATCATTTCAACATAATCCTTGCGTGGCCATGGGGTTTTAAAATCAACCGTAACAGGCTTTCCATCTCTATCTAAAACCTCTACTTTTGTGCTTCCTATTACTTCTTTCATCAAATATTCAAACATTTCTTCCGTAAATTTCATATTATCCTCAAAATTCCAGTATGCAGCATAATGTTCAATCATTGTAAATTCTTGTAGATGACTCGGATCCATTCCTTCATTTCTAAAACATCGCGCCACTTCAAAAGTTTTCTCCATACCACCTACAATTGCCATTTTTTGCCACAGTTCACCGGCAGCTATTCTTAAATAAACTTCCATATCAAGCGCATTGTGATGTGTTTGAAAGGGTTTTGCCGCTGCTCCTGATGATATATTTTCAAGTACGGGTGTTTCAATTTCCATAAACCCCTTACTCCAATAAAACTCTCTTAATTTACGAAGAATATGTGATCGTAATTCAAATCTCTTTTTAACATCTTCACTCATCACCATATCCAAATACCGTTGCCTGTATTTTGCTTCCTGGTCTTGTAGACCATGCCATTTTTCAGGAAGTGGGCGTATAGCCTTTCCTAAAAAATCCATTTTACTTACAAGAAGTGTAATTTCCCCATGTTTTGTTTTAAAAAGCTCACCCGTAACACCAATAAAGTCACCAATATCCAATACTTTCATCAACTTCTCTGATTTTTCATCCATAACCCCCTTCATTAAACAAATTTGAATTCTGCCTTTATCGTCCTGTAAGTGCGCAAAATTCAATTTTCCAAAATCACGAAATGACATCATTCTTCCACATAAAATCACATTATTCTTATTCTTTTTGGCAATTGTTTCAGAGTTTCTCACTCCCTTTTTTGCAAACTCCAATGCCTCATTAGAATAATGAGTTCTTTCGAATTTTTCAGGGTAAGGTTTATATCCTAATGCTTCAATTATTTTGATTTTATTTAATCTTTCTTCGGCTAATTTATCCATTTTTTAACAATGTAACGAAATAATTTATCCTTCACAGTATAGGTCGTATTACGATTAACTTCAAAATTGTTAAGTAATTTATATACCAATAATTACGGAGAACGGACGAAGTAACTTTACTATAAAAAATCGAAAATCGAAACCCTTCTAATCACTCCTTTTGTTTAAATTATGAATATGCAAAATCTGATGAGTTATTAACCAAATATATTAACCACAATAGATTATAATTGTCGATTTGTGTGCATCAATAGTCATTTAGGTCACTAATAAACTTTTTTATCCTACCAAAACTTTTTGTTTTCTATCCCTAAATTCCTCCATATTAACCACTTTATTCTGTTTAACTTTTTGAATGTAATCGAAATAGTAAAAAGCTATATAGCTCAATGCCGCTTTTCGGATAACAGATATAGAGCCTCTTGTAACCAAATTACCGATATTAGTTAAGTCACCAACACAATCCGAATGTTCATTCATCTCGATAATTCTAAAACGATGTGCCATCTCTACCACAAATCTTTGCATATCAGTTGCAGGGATACCCGTACTTACCTCGTGTAATATTTGTGCATGTGATTCACAAAATTTTTCAATTACACCAATCAATTCAGGATTTGCATTTTGATTAAGGATTATTTTTGGATTCGATAAGTCGGATTTTTCATTTAATTCCATATCCAATAAGCCCGTAGGCAAAAGATGTCGATAAAAATCTCTGAATTTATCCGAAATACTATGAGGTGAAATGGGAAATTCTTCCCAAATACGCTTACTTTTATCCATGGCAACTTAATATTAATAATATCGATTAAATTCGCTTGATTGTAATGCAAATCCATCGAAGTTCACCGAAATCCATCGAGCCCATCGAATTAGTCAGTAGCCAAAATTTTCTCCAAATCATAATCTTCCGGATTCTTCACAAACTTTCTAGCTGCTTCGTAATGTTTTTCTTTTAAATAGTGCATGTTATCAAATGCCAACTGATAATCTTGTGCATTTACATCCACTAGTCTTGTTTTTACTTTACCGGTTTTAGAATCCGTAATGTCTTTAAGATACAGTGGTAGGAATTCTCCGTTTGCCTTTACTACCACAATACATCCGGTATGACCATCATCAAACAGCTTTTTAACTCCCATACCAAGCATGGTGCAATAATTCATATCAAACGCAGTTGGATGGCAAGACCTTATCTCATAACCTAGTTCAACAGGACGGCTTTTGACATCTATCCCAAGCTCTTTCAGCTTCTTTTGCAAAAGGATGTTAAAGATATGAGCTTTAGAAACTGTTCCAAGTTCAGGATGACCATGCTCATCAAAAGTAAAATTAATACCACAATTGGCAATCTCAGAATTATCCATAAAATGAAATACCCCTTCACTTATCATAATCGCTCCATGATGAACGCCAATTGTTTTTCGAACTAAAATAGAAGAAACCATCATATCGATGATTTTTGAGAAAGTGATTTTTTTACCCCTAAACATCTCCGGGATTATCACCAATGGATAATGGCATGCAGTTCCTATTCCAAAAGCTAGATGACCAGCTTCCCTCCCCATAACTGAAACAACAAACCAGTTTCCACTGCTTCTGGCATCTTCGTATACAGTTTGAGCGATAGTTGTACCTTCATTTTTTGCCGTTTCGTAACCAAAAGTTGGCAACCTGTCAGGCAATGGTAAGTCGTTATCAATTGTTTTTGGTACGTGGATATTTTTTACATCAACCTTATTATCTCTCAAATATTTAGTAATTCGATTAGCAGTAGAAGCAGTATCATCACCACCGATTGTTACAAGTAATTTTACATTATGTTTAGTAAAAAATTTTGTATTAAATTCGGAGTCTTTTGGTTTGTATCTACTCATTCTAAGCACACTTCCTCCACGATTATAAATATAATCCGCATAGGAAAAATCAAACTCTATAAACTCAGGTTTGTCTGAAAATATTGTTTTAGTTCCTTCATTTATTCCAATAACACGCCAGTCTTCTTTTAAAAATGACTTTGCAATCGAACTGATTACCGAATTTATCCCCGGTGCCGGTCCTCCACTACATAGAATTGCTACTGTGTTCTTATCGCTCATTATTATTATCAAGTTAAATAATACGGATTGACTTCGGATTGACTTCGGATTGACTCGTAATACTTACCAAATCAATCTATTCGAGGTCTATTCGAAGTCGGAGGTAGTCGCGAAGCGAGGGAAAGTTATAGGTTCTTCGCCAAAAGTTCCATCATATCAACTAAGCGATTAGCATATCCCCATTCATTGTCGTACCAAACAAGTATTTTTAAAGTTCGTCCGTTAATCACCTGCGTAAGTTCGGTATCAAGAATCCCAGAGTGAGAATTGCCTTTAAAATCGATAGAAACCAATGATTCATCACAAAAATCTATAATTGGTTCAAAATAAGTGTCTCTTGAAATTTTTCTAAAATATTCATTAAGTTCTTCTTTGGTTACATCCTTACTAAGTTGTAGCACAATATCACATACCGAACTTGTAGCAATCGGTACACGATAAGCCATACCATCCAATTTACCTTCTAACTCAGGGATAATTCTAGCCGTTGCTTTTACTGCTCCGGTTGTAGTAGGAATAACACTCATAGTTGCACTTCTAGTTCTTCTTAAATCTCTATTTGAATTATCAAGTAGGTTCTGAGAATGTGTGAATGAGTGGATTGAAGATACTGAAGCGCTTTCAACACCCCATTTTTCATGAATTAATTTAATTGGTGGGGCAATGCAGTTTGTAGTACAACTGGCATTAGAAATAACATTGTCATCAGGTTTTAAATCTTTTTCATTAACACCAAGAACATAAGTTGGAGTATTGTCTTTCATCGGCGCGGAAACCAATACTTTTTTAGCTCCTCCAACTAGATGACGTGCAGCAATATCATAGGTTTTAGCCTTGCCAGTACACTCCAAAACCAAATCAACACCGTAGTTCTTCCACGGAATTTCACTAGCATCTTTGACAGCTATTAAACGTACTTCTTTTCCATCTACAACCATTGTATCGTCATCTTTGGCATATATCTCATTGTTGATTTTCCCATGTACAGAATCGTATTTTAAAAGATGGGATCGCATTTTTGCATCTGTACTACGAGCATTAATTGTTACTACTTCAATATCTGGATTATTTAAGGTCAAACGATGAAC